>DPKT01000032.1 GCA_003542385.1 Desulfomicrobium sp. | reverse complement strand
GGCGGGCAGGGCCCCGCGGCTGCCCTGGCCGAGCTGGCGCATCGGCGTGGCCAACATCCACCGGCCCGGGTCGCCTGGCGTGAGCCTGGTCTTCGCCCTGGGCTTCGGCCTCACGGCCCTGGTGGCCGTGGTCATGGTCAACGTCAGCCTGACGCGGGCGCTGACGGCCGAACTGGCCGAGGAAGCCCCGGCCTTCTTCTTCATGGACATCCGCCCCGAGCAGATCGGGGATTTCCGCGCCATGGTCGAGGGCACGCCCGGCGTGACCAGGCTCGACCTGCGGCCCATGATCCGCGGCCGCATCGTGCGCATCGCAGGCACCCCCGTGGAGAACGCCACTGTGTCCGAGGAGGTGGCCTGGGCCGTGCGCGGGGACCGCGGGCTGTCCTGGAGCGAGGAGTTCCCGGCAGGCAGCACGCTCCTGCGCGGGAAGTGGTGGGACAAGGGTTACGACGGCCCGCCGCTCATCTCCCTGACCTCGGACCTGGCCGAGGGCTTCGGCGTGGACCTGGGCGACACCCTGACGGTCAACGTCCTGGGCCGCAACATCACGGGCACCATAGCGAGCATCCGCGAGGTCAACTGGCGGACCCTGGCCATGCAGTTCGCCATCGTCTTCTCGCCCGGCACCCTGGACCGGGCCCCGCAGACGTGGCTCGGCGCGGCCTACGGCCATGGCGGCGAGGACGGGCTGTTCGCCCGCGTCACGTCGGCCTACCCCGAGGTGGCCGTGGTCACCATCCGCGAGGTCCTGGACAACGCGGCCATGCTCATGCGCCGCACGGCGAGCATCTTCCAGGTCATGGCCGCAGTGGCGCTGCTGGTGGGCTTCCTGGTCCTGGCCGGGGCCTTCTCGGCCGACCAGCACCGCCGCATCTACGACAGCGTCATCTACAAGGTCTGCGGCGCCACCCGCCGCGACATCCTGGCCATCCTCGTGGCCGAGTTCTCCCTGGCCGGCTTCTTCACGGGCCTGGGCAGCCTGATCCTGGGCACGGTCACGGCCTGGGGCGTGGTCCAGGGGTTGCTGAAGATGCAGTTCACCCCGGACCTGCCCACGGGCCTTTTGACCGTGCTGGCCGGCGTGGCCATCTCCCTGGCCATGGGCCTCCTGGGCACCTGGCGGGTGCTGGGAAAGAAGGCCGCGCCGTTTTTGCGCAACGAGTGATGGTTTTTCGGCCGGGGTTGCTGGGAGGCTGGCACAGGGAATTAAGCCTTTCAGTGAAACCGAAAAGCTGCGAGCCGGCCGGATGATTGGGCATCCTGCTCGGAAGACGGGTTTATGAAGAAGGCAGTTCGCGTTTCAGAATGGTTTCGCTGAATCGCAGAAAATCGTCGAGATGCTTCGTGATGACCTTGATGGTCATGGGCAGGTGCAAGGTCTGGTAGTCGTGGACGGCGATGTTGCGGAAGCCGACCATGCGCATCAGCGAATCGGCCAGGTCCGCGTCGATCCGGCCTGCCGAGGCCAGAAGTCTGAACACGTCACGGGCGCTTTGCGGTAGCCCGAGTCCGTCACGGCGGATGAGGTGGTGGCCGATGTCCAGAGCGGCTTCGCAGGCACGCTGAATGTTCAGGATGGCCGCGTCCTGGCGGGTGAAGTCTCGGTCGAAGGTGTCGGGATCTCGGTCGTATTCCTCCCTGGCCCTTGCAACGCAACGCTCGATGGTCGTCGCCTTGTTCAGGAGCACGTCATCAACCATAGATTCTCCCCCGAGTAATGATGTCTTGCAGTAGCCCCGCCCTTGCTTCGTCCAGGGCCGTCTTTTCGCTCAACACGTAGCATTCGAAGAGGTCGGCCTCGGGCTGTTTCGCCATGAGCCTTCGGCCTGTCATGAGGATCTGGTGCTGCATGACCGTGGAAGCCGCACGCATGTCGAGCAGGTCCACCTCGCATCCAACGATGGAAACCAGCGCTTCCGACAGATTCCAGAGTTTGGTCGGATCGGCGTAGCCGGGCAGGAGGATGGCCAGATCGAGGTCGCTGCGCTCGTCCGCGTGGCCGGTGACGCGACTTCCAAAAGCATGGATGGCCAGGCATTCCGGGAACTCATCCAAGACTGCCCAAACGATGGGGTCCGCGTCGAGGAGCAGGGAGCGGGAAGCGGTTTCCAACTGGTTGGTCATGATGCGCTGCCATTTCGTGTTACGTTTCGCATTTCGTGAGTTTGCGTCAAAACGCGGAAAAAGGAAACAGGCAGAGGCGGCTAATCGGCGCACCTAGAAACACGTGCTCAAAATATACCAGAAGAAGCGCACGTCATCCCCGACACTGCTTTCCTGTTGTTCGGAACGTCAGCATGGCCCCTCCCGGCCCAGCCCGGCTAGGTTCGGGCAGGACGCCCGGTAGGCCGGGTCGGCGTCGAAACGTTGCCAGGCTTCGGGGGCCACGGCGGTGTTGTCGTGGGCGGGTTCGATGGGGCGGACGTATTCGGGCACGAGCCTGTAGAGGCCCGTGCGGGAATCGACCAGCCTGCCGTTCCAGGCCGGGCGGATGTCGAGGCCCAGGCGGTTCAGGGGAGAGAGGTCGAACTCCAGCCCGCATTCGCCGGCCCGCGCCATCATCCACTCCAGGGCGATGTCCGAGAGGCCCGTGTCGCGGTAGCCGCCGCCGATGTTGGAGTGCACGCCCGCAAACCAGACCTGCTCCAGACGCTGGCAGCAGACCCCGTCCTGCTTCCTCCACACGCAGGGCTCGAAGGCCCGGCGGCGCCCGTCGATGGCCAGGGCCTGGAAAGCGTTGTCCACGCGGCTGCTCAGGTCCACGTCGTGAAACTCGATGTTCAGGAGCTTGTTGACGATGTCGAAATTGCGTGAGGGGATGCCCAGGGCCCCCACCGTGTCCCACACTCCGATGCAGTGCACGCGGACCTCGCGCGACCAGGTCCGGCGGAAGAGCTCGGACTCGATGGCCTGCGGGTGGGACTCCTTGTCGCGGCGGCGGTAGAGCCGGTAGGCGTCGTCCAGGCGCGGCAGGTTCTCCAGGCGCAGCAGCCCCGCGTTGCGCAGCAGCCCGGCCAGGCTGCGCACCGTGTAGGCCCCGCGGCTGAACCCGAAGAGGAAGATGTCGTCGTCTTCCGCGTAGTGTTCCATCAGAAAGCGGTAGGCCTGAAGAATGTTTCTGGAAATCCCCACCCCCGAAATCCCGCCCCTGATCCTGTCGTACCAGCGCGTGCCCACCCCGGAGTCGTAGTAGAGCAGCTGCCGCCTGCCGTCCCCGGCCAGGGGCGTCACGCACATGGCGATCTTGGCCGCGTTGGTCGGCGAAATCACCCCCTGGTCCGTCTGGTCCGGAGTGTTCCAGGTGCCGTCGCAGCAGATGACGATGCGTTTGGACATGTTTGCCTCCTGCAGAAGTGTTCGAAACCGGTCTGGCCGGATAGTGGTCCGATACGGAAATGCTGGCGTCATTTGCCCTCGAAAGCCTGCCGTGTCCGGGGGGTGCGAGCCGGCGCGGTCCGGTCCGGAGCTGCCGGAACTCCTTCGCGGGCCTTGTAATGCTTCCCGGCCTTGTGGTTCGGCGGTTATGCGATGCCAATCCCGCGAGACGGCCGGGAAGCAAACGATGCCAAGCTCAGTCAAACAGCCGACAGCCCCGGACCGGACCGCGCCGGCTCGCTTGAGGCTGGTCGTCTTGCCGTGGAAAATGAACTTAAGGTGGAGCACAAAAAACGCATAACCAGTCAGGGTTCAGATTGATAACGCTCAGGAGCCTTATGACATGCATGGGTGTATGTTGTGAAGTGCGTTGTATATGTGCGTAATATACGTATGACGTCTGGATAGTTGTTGTCTGCGTGCTGCATGTGATGTATGGGATTGATGATTTTGTAATCATTGCTCCGTGTCGGGGAAAATGATGCATCAGCGGCAAGACAGGGAAGAAGAAGGCGGTTCCGGGGGTCGCAAAGAGGGCGGTTTCTCCGTCTGGCGGCTGGACGACAACAACAACGCGTTTCTGGTCCGGGACGGATTGACCGAGGAAGAGGCCCTGGCCCTGATGCGGGAGTACGAGGCGCGGGGGCACAGGCAGGCGTATTGGGTTGAGCGGGAGAGCGGGGCGGGTGGTATTTCGTAAAAGCCCGAGATTTGGATATGTTTGTCGGAAATGGCCGCCGGGCTTGCCGAGCCCGAGATTCGGATCGACGGTGTATTTTTTCGTGCTGGCGATTCGGAGGAAAAATACTGAGCCAGGGGCCCAGTCAGAGGCCAAACTCACGCCGCTAGTCACGCCGCTAGTCACGCCACCAGTCGCGTCACCAGTCACGCCACCAGTTGGCGAATTCGTCATTCGATTCCTTGTGTTGCTGGCACATCACGGACCCCTTTCCAACTCCGAAATTTTTGACGCCTTTCAACTGAAGGATTGTCGACGCCGCCATGACACCCACATAGACCAGATCCTTGCAGATGGCCTGGTGGAGCGCACCATCCCCGACAAACCCACCAGCTGCCTGCAGAAATACCGGCTTACAGAGACTGGGCGCCGATTATTGGAGCAGGCTGGCGAAGAAGGATGACAGTCATGTGCGTGCGCGGTCCCGCCGGACAAGTCGAGGCTGTTGAGAGCCCTCATGCGACAGGTCATAAAACCCTCGAATTCGAGGGAATAAAAAGGGAATCCGGAAGGAGCAGCTTTTGCTTGTACGTATGTAATACGTATTTGTAATGACTGTATGACATCAGGAAATATGTTGCCTACGTGCTGCATGTGATGTATGCGCTTCAAAATTTTGTAGCCATTGATCCGTGTCGGAGGCACTGATGCATCAGCGGCAGGGCAGGGAAGACGAAGGCGGTTCCAAGGGCCGCAAAGAGGGCGTTTTTTCCGTCTGGCGGCTGGATGACAACAACAATGAGTTTCTGGTTCGGGACGGGTTAACTGAGGAAGAGGCCCTGGCGTTGGTACGGGAGTTTGAGGGGCGGGGGCATAGGCAGGCGTATCGGGTGGAACGGGAGAGCGGGGTGGCCGATTCTGTGAAACCAACTGATTCCTGACAGTTCACAAAAATGAGCCAAAGGAAGACCCGACCTCTTTTCTGCATATCCCTGACTTCAGTTAGATCAAAAAATCTGACTTAATAGCCAATCTGGTGATAGCTGCTGTAGAAATATTCAATAAATATAAAATTATTAGCGATGTCTATACGAAGACAAAGATTGCCGCTGTAAATTCAATAATAAACAGACTGCCATTTTAGCGAAGTCCGGATAGTAGCGCTGTTCGGCATTCAGGCAACCACAAAAATAAACATGGAGAGAGCGTCATAGTGGCAACGACAAGCAAAATCACTCCTTCTAGTCCCAGGCTCGCTACGTTGTTGACTGACGTCGAACGTGGAAATATCAAAATACCTGTCTTTCAGAGAGAGTTTATCTGGTCTGACGAGCAAATTCTTAGCCTTCTCGACTCAATATATCGGGGTTACCCTGTCGGGTCGCTATTGCTTTGGTCGACAAAGGAAGTCCTGAAACACGAGCGCAACGTCGGGGGGTTTGTTCTTCCGGAAACCCCTGAGGATTACCCAGTCAATTACATACTGGACGGTCAACAGCGGCTCACAACGCTATACGGGGTTTTTCATTCTGGTGATAGGACAACGGATGCCGAACTCGCAGACAGATTTAATATTTGTTATGTGCCAGAAGACGATGAGTTTGTTCACTACAAGGTGGCTGCAGCAAAGAAGAAGATTTTCCTTCGAGACATTCTTGATACTGCGAAACTTCTATCCCAGCTTCCCGCGTTTTCGCAAGAGGAAGCAAAGAATATTGCTTTAGTAACAGAAAGATTCAAGGACTACGAGTTTCCTGTTGTCACAATCAAAGAGCGCACCAACAAAGAAGTATGTAGTGTCTTTCAAAGAATCAACTCCTCTGGGACGCCGCTGAGCAATATCGAATTGCTTGCGGCTTGGACGTGGTCCGATCAATTTGATTTGCGCAGGGAAATTGAGCTTTTGTTGGATACACTTGCGGATAAAGGCTACGAGCAAATAGATCAGTCGCTTCTGATGAGAATGCTGGCTTCAATCACCATCAATTCCATCGATTCAGATGATCTGGTTGACGTAAAGCCAGGCATATTGATTGATGGCATGAGTGTTCTAAAATCTGCCATTTTTTCCGCAGTCGACTTTCTGGAAGGGCAACTGAAAATACGAAATGTCATTTTTCTCCCATTCCCCATAATGCTCATACCGATAACACGGCTGTATTCGTTGATTCCAAAACCAGACTCCGATCAGTTGCAGCAGCTCAGAAAATGGTTTTGGCACTGTGCACTCACGCAGCGCTATAAGGCAGGGACCAACCGGTTGGTAATGGAAGATTTGCAGTTGATTGAGACCATCAAGGACGGTAATAAGCCATTTGATTTTGCATCTTTCGCTGTCTCCGATGATTTATTCAGCAAATCATGGCGGATCAATTCGACAGCAGCCAAGGCCGCGCTGTGTTTGATGGCGCAAGGCCGCCCACGGTCGCTGTTGACTGGCAACGAAGTAGACCTTGGAACTGTCCTGTCCTCTTACAATGCGAGGGAATTTCACCACATTTACCCGAAGGGTTACTTAGCCACTATTGGCGTTGGGTTTCATGAGGCCAACATAATCGCCAACATTTGCTTCCTATCGTCTTCAGATAACAAGTCTATTAGCGATGAAAATCCAGCAAGCTACTTCGGGCAGATTCCGAGTGCAGACAAACGGCAAATCCTTGAGTCGTCATTCATACCGGTCGCAGCAGCTGATGGTGCAATGCCATTCAAAGATTTTGTTAATATGAGAATTATGCTGCTGGCAGAGAAGGCGAATCAACTTGTTCGCAATGGTTCCCTATGAAAAGCCGAACAAAGGCGTCAACTCGGACAGCAAAAAACGGGGCGACGTTAGGAGCGCCGTTTTTTGCTGCCGGTTACGCCAAGCGTTAGGCATCACATAACACAGGGAGAACGCATGCAAGACCGTGGCTACCTCTTCTCGAATGTCAGTTGGTTCGATGTTGAAGCTCACCAGTTGCAGGAAATGCAGAAGGAGATTCAGGGGCTGGACGGCAATCGCCTTCTGAACACGTCAGTCGACGATCTAGTCAGCTATCTTGAGCATAAGTTCGGCGTAAATGTTCCAGAACTAATCACGAGCGAAATCGTCGTCGATCAGCAGGAGACACAGATCGACGTCAGCCGCGATCACAACAGATACATTCGAGATCGCAGCAGGCCGTTTCACGTGTCGGGTACAGAGGTCCAAGTCGAGATCCCATTTACCGGCGACGCCGAGGCGTTCAAGGTTCAACCTACAGCATATACAAGCAGCCCGCCTCGCGCGGAGGTACGCGGCTCAACGTTGCTGCTTCGAATCGTCGGTACCGATCTGAATGCCGAGAAGGTCAGAGAACAGATTGATCGGACCATTCAGGAGATTCAGAGCCACCTCGCAACGTTGCGTACCAACGCAGCGGGACTAAAGGCTCAGTTGCCCACCAAAGCGCGAGCTACTATTGAGTCACGTCGTCAAAAGCTACTTGCTGACCGCAACCTTGTTGGTAGCCTAGGCTTCAAGATGAAGGAACGACCCAGCAACGCTTCGACCTATCTGGCGCAAGAGGTACGAAGAAAGCTTGCTCCGACACTTCACGCTGCAAGTTCTACCCCCTACAAGCCTGAGCCTGTCCTCTCTGTCGATGACTACGAGCATATCCTGAGCATCCTGCAGAACATGGTCGCGGTAATGGAGCGTAGCCCTTCCGCCTTCGCTGGCATGGACGAGGAATCCATCCGTTCGCACTTCCTAGTGCAACTCAACGGTCACTACGAAGGACAGGCGACAGGGGAGACGTTTAACTATCAAGGCAAGACCGACATCCTTGTGCGCTCCGAGGGTCGCAACATATTTATAGCAGAATGCAAGTTCTGGTCCGGCCCAAAGCTGCTGACGGACACGATCGATCAACTACTCAGCTACACCTCTTGGCGCGACACCAAGACGGCAGTGATCGTGTTCAATCGAAACAAGGACTTCTCGAAGGTCCTTGCGGCTATTCCAATCACGACGAAGGCTCACGCGAACTTCAAGCGCGAACTGCCTGGGTCAGCTGAGACCGTGTTTCGGTACTGCTTTGCGCACAGGGACGACAAGAACCGAGAGTTGCTCCTCACGGTTCTGGCATTTGACGTACCGCAAGCGAGGCCAAGCGGGGTCGCATCTTGAATCTTGAATTTCCACGCCGGGCATGTGGTCACTGCGGGCAGACCGTGAAGGTGGAAGAGGCGTGGATGGACCGTGAACTCTGTCTAGTGCCTAGTCGTCGACGTTTACGTTATGTCTTGGAATGTGTTCAAGAGACGGGTATGGGGTCAAGCCTTCCTTTGACGAATCTGGCCTCGTGCGCCAGTTCACACTACTTGACCCTGTACCACACACCCCGCCCCTGACCATTCCTTTCCAGCATCCCATTCTCCAGTAACCTCTGGAAATGCTCTTTCAGCGTATTTCTGCTGGTTCCGGTCAGGAGAGTCATTTCCTTGATCGTTACGCGACCGTGTTCGCGGGCGTGTTCCACTATGCGTCGGGACAGGTCCGGCAGGGCGTGTTGCAGCAGGCGTTCCCTTTCCATCTTGGCGGCCAGACGTTGCATCTGCGTGTGAAGAACGCGCAGGAAGAAGGTCAGCCATGGCTGCCAATCCGGCGCATCCGAGTTCAGGGTGGCCTGGGTTTGGCGCAGGGCCAGGTAGTAGCCTTCCTTGTTCTGTTCGATCACGCTTTCCAGGGAACTGAAGGGCGTATAGGCATAGCCGCAGCGCAGCAACAAAAGCGTTGTGAGGATGCGCGAAAGCCTGCCGTTGCCGTCCTGAAAAGGATGGATGGCCAGGAAGACCACCGTGAATATGCCGATGACCAGAAGAGGGTGCAGGCTCCGGGTTCCCAGAGTTGCCTGCGTCCAGTCCAGCAGTTCGCGCATACGTCTCGGGGTGTCGAAGCGCGTGGCCGTCTCAAAGACGATGCCGATCAGCTTTCCCTCTGCGTCAAAGGCCGCCACGTTATTGGGTGACGTCTTGTAGTTGCCGCGATGCCTTTCGTCCTTGTCGCTGTGAAGCAGCAGATCCCGGTGCAGCTGGCGGATATGGTTTTCCGTCAGGCTGATATGCTCGAAGGATTCGAAAATCCGTTCCATTGTTTCCGCGTACCCGGCAACTTCCTGCTCATCCCGCGTGACAAAGGAGCCTATGGCGAGATTTGCCAAGAGCTTCTCCACGTCGCGGTCGGACAGGGCGCTGCCCTCGATGCGCGTGGAAGAGCCCACGCTTTCGATGGTCGCTACCCGTCGCAGGGCGGACAGCCGCTGCGGCGCTATCGACCCCAGCGCCTGCCACGCACCTTTGAACTCGTCGATTTGGGCTGTCAGGGTGAGCATTTCAGGTGTGATGAAAAGGCTTTTCGTCGTGATCATGTCCGAAAACACATCCGATTTCATCCATTTTGTCAATCCGTTTTTCCATCCGATTCCATCCGATTTGTGTGAAAAACGGGGGTGGTCCTCCAAAAACGTTTTCGCGCCTCAAAAAACGATTACAAATGGGTGCTTTTCAAAAAAAACAGTTACCGAAGCTCGTCATGGGCAAGAGGGGGCGTCCTTTGACGAACCTGCCCGCGTAGTCTCGGCGCTCGGCTACTCGACCCTGTGGTGCACACTTCGCTCCTGCCCGGTTGTGATTTAGGCGTGCGACCGAATCCACAAATGCAAAGGGGTCGGGTTTTCCTTTGACGCATCTTCTAGCCGGTGGATCGTGGGGTAGCGGGGTCGCATCTTGAATCTTGAATTTCCCAAAATCCAATAACTCATCCAATTCCATCCAAATCCAATACACCCGATCATGCGTCCCGATATCGATGGGAATGATCACCTTGTCGTCGAGCAGAATTTGATAAATCGTCATTAATGGCGAAGAATAAATCAAAATTCATTTTTTATCGTCAAGTTTTACGATTTATGCACCATCCGCCAAAGCGAAACGGTGCCTGAGTTCCTCCATCTCCCGCTTTGTCACGCCGTACGCGGCGAAATGCTTCCGCCAGCCTGCGGCCGTTTCCCGCATTTCTTCCCAGATCCCCCTGGCCTCCCTCTCGTCGATCCCGAAGGGGCGGACATCGCTCAGAATATTGGACCGCTTGGCCGCGCGGCCTTCCAGGCCGCAGCGCAGGGACAGATCCCATTGCCTGAAGCGGATGGAGGAGGGCACCAGATCATAGGCCGGGGTCATGGCGATGGCTTTGCGGGAGACGAAAAAGGCGTGGTTGCGCAGGTGGTCGTCCCGGTTCGAACACAGGGCGTTGAAAGCCATGCGGCGGAATATCTCCGGGCCGGACTGCGCGTCGCCGAGCCTGCGGGCCTGCTCGGCCAGGTTCTGATAGCTGCCCCAGTCGCCGTCTTCCTCCGCCCCCGTCACCGTGAAGCCGGAAATGACGTGCCGCGAGTCGCCTTCCAGGCGGTCGAATCGCTGGACCAGCAGAACGAAATGCCCGTTCAGTTCCATCAGTCGGGTGGATGCGACCGTGATGCCGCAGCGTGCGGCCAGGGTCATGGTCGCGTGCTCGACAACGGGTTCACGCCACGGGTCCCCGCGTTTGGAGAATTTGGCGATCCACGACGCCCCGTCCAGGGTGACCATGGCCTTGGGTCTGGCGCCGCCCAGGGACAGGCTGGAGGCGAGGGCGGCAAGGAAAGCGTCTTCGGGCAAGCCGTCCCGTAATTCGTCGAGGTCCTCGTCGTCTTCGAACTCGTCGACGCGGGCGACGATGGCCGCCACGCGCTCCAGGTCCTCGGGCACCATGCAGAATGCTTCGCCCGTGGCCCACGGAGCCAGGGACGCTGGGCCATCAGGCGTAGGGCCGAAGGCCAGGGCGCCCATGCGCTGCGGGTGATGGGCCGCCGTCAGGACCTCGAACTCGCTCAGCGTCCCTGGAGCACGGCCGGCCATGAGCCCCAGCACTTTACGGCCCCAGCGGTCCGGGGCGGCGTCGCGCAGGGCGCTGAAAAGGGTGCTCACGGAAAACTCGATGTCGGCCAGAGGCATCCTGGCCGGGTCGAGGGGGATGGCGTCCGGCCGTTGCAGGTACCGGCGGCCGTAGCGGAAGGAATATGCCCGGTTCTCATGCCGGAGCAGCCCCGCAGGCACGTAGTCCATGCCGGGCAGCCGGATGAAGACCACGGCCCGCTCAGAAGTCGAGGTCATCATCCCTCCCCGTTGCGACGCGTAGCGGCAGTCTGCGCACGGCCATGGATCTGCCCACGGGATCTGACTCCAGGGCGGCCATGGTGCCAAGCTGGTCGTCAAGCTGCAGGACCCACAGCACATGGGCCAGCACCCCGAGGGACACGCCGGGATGTCCGTTTTCCAGGCGGCGGATGGTCTCGCGAGTGGTCATTGTGCGCTCGGCCAGATCCTGCATGCTCAGGCCGCGCAGTTTGCGGGCGGCGCGAATGTTGTGCCCCAGGCGCTCAAGATTAGCGGCAGGGTTGGCCGGAAGGTCGTGTGCGGACGTTTTTTTGGGGGACATGCATGATATATATGTCTTTATAATTTATTATGCAATATTTATCATACATGTCTTGTCTTCTGATTCTCGGCCATGCCTACTTCATCCGACACCGGTTGCGTCGGATGGATACCCATGTTGATGAATTCCAGGGGCCGGGTGTTTCTACACGAACTGCCCAGCCGCTTCAGTGCAATTCCGCAATACATATTATCTATTCTTCTTTTAAAATAGTCAGTTATCCTGATTGTGATTCGAGAAATTCCTTTGCACTGTCTCGACGCAAGCACGGGACGGAATCGTCTCTCCCGCTTATGACAACCAGCTGAACTGTGCGTATTCGCGCGTAGGGTCGGCGATGAGTTCTGCCATGACCGTCTATGCATTGAAATCCCGATTTCAGAGTATGCTCCGTCCCGCCTGCCGATTTTTGGCGGCCCGCGGGGTGACTGCCAATCAGGTCACTGTCGCGGCCTTGGTTCTGTCCTTGGCGGCGGGCAGTCTTGTCTGGCTTTCCTCAGGAGCAAGGTGGGCCCTTGCGGTCTTTCCGTGCGCCTTGTTCGTGAGGATGGCCCTCAATGCGCTGGACGGGATGCTGGCGCGGGAGCACGGAATGGGGTCCGATGTGGGCGTCATGCTGAACGAACTGGGCGACGTGGTCTCCGACGCGGCGCTGTATCTGCCCCTGGCCGCGGTGCCGGGGTGCTCGGCGCCGTTGGTCGTGATGGCCGTGGTGCTGGCGGCGCTCAGCGAGATGGTCGGGATTCTCGGCGTCCAGTTCGGGGGCGGTCGGCGATATGACGGCCCCATGGGCAAGAGCGATCGCGCCGCGGCCTTTGGCCTTTTGTCCCTGGCCCTTGCGAGCGGGGTGCCGCGAGGTGCCTGGCCTCATGTCGCGATGGCCGGGATTGTGGTGCTGCTGGTCCTCACGATTTTCCGGAGAGCCGGGAGGGCCTTGCAGGGAGGCGCGGCATGATCGCGTTTCACGCGTTGCCGCCTTCCAGACTCTTCATGCTCTCGACTCTTGCTGTTCTGGCCCTGGTCACCCTTGGTGTGGCCCTGAAGGAGGCACATCGCTCCGGCCAAGAGAGGCAACGCAGTGAAGTGCTGGTGCGCACGAGAACATGGTGGCTCATCGTGCTACCGCTGTTCGGAGTCCTGTCCGTTTCACGGGGGGCCGCGATCAGTTTTTTCTGCATTGTGTCCTATCTGGCATTCAAAGAGTATCTCACGTTCATCCCAACCAGAAGGGCCGACCACAGAGTCCTTTTCTGGGCTTACCTCGCCATACCGATCCAGTATTATTTTGCCTATATCTCCTGGTACGGAATGTTTATCATCTTCATTCCGGTCTATTGTTTCCTGCTGCTCCCCGTCAGGATGCTGCTGCGCGGGGATACGCAGGGGTTTCTAAAGGCCGTGGGAACGCTGCATTGGGGCCTCATGACCACCGTATTCAGTCTGAGCCATGCGGCCTTTCTGCTCACCCTTCACGGCGCGGAAGAGGGTGGCGACTACGGAGTCAGTCTGGTTCTGCTCCTCGTCATTCTGACGGAAGCCAATGATATCGCACAGTTCTGCTGGGGCAAGGGGTTTGGTCACGCCAAGGTGGTGCCTTCGGTCAGTCCGAACAAGACATGGGCGGGTCTGATCGGCGGCGTGGCCACCACGGCGCTGTTGGCGGGCCTGGCCGGGCCATACCTCACCCCGATGGCGGTGTCGCAGGCGCTGCTGGCAGGAGTGCTGATCGGCATTTCCGGTTTTTTCGGTGACATCTGCGTCTCGGCCATCAAGCGCGACATCGGCATAAAGGACACGGGAAACATGCTGCCCGGTCACGGCGGCATTCTGGATCGGGTGGACAGCCTGACCTTCACAGCCCCGATCTTCTTTCATTTCATCTACTACACGTATCACTGAGACATGAAAGGCATTCTTCGATTGCTTTGGTTCACCCTGTTCGCCAGGCCCCTGATTTTTTTGATCATGGGGGTGAACACCAGAAACCGCCAGAGCCTCGACGCAACTTCCCCGTCCATCGTGGTCGCCAATCACAACAGCCACCTCGACGCTCTGGTCCTCATGTCCCTGTTCCCCCTGTCCAGTCTGAGAAAAGTGCGTCCGGTGGCCGCGCAGGACTATTTCCTGAAAAACAGGTGGCTGGCCTGGTTCGTCCTGAACGTCATCGGCATTATTCCCTTCAGGCGTCTGCCCGAGGGGTGCAGGGATGATCCCTTTGCCGCCTGCTCGGCGGCGCTAGCCGGTGGGGAGACCCTGATTTTCTTTCCCGAGGGCACCAGGGGGGAGCCGGAGCGCATGGCCGAATTCAGGACCGGGATTGCGCACCTGGCCAGACGGCATCCGGCTACCCCTGTAATTCCGGTTTTTCTGCAGGGGACCGGCAAATCCTTGCCCAAGGGCGAATGGGTTCTGGTTCCTGTCATTTGTGACGTTGTCGTCGGGGCCGCTCTGCATTGGGACGGATGCCGCAAGAGTTTCATGAAACGTCTCGCGGACAGCTTCGAAAAGTTGGCGGCGACGATGGGCCGCCATGGCGTCGACTGAGGCTTGGCCCGTAGCGGGCGCAACAGATTAGGGAGGAACATTATGGATTGGATCGAATCCGAAGGAACATTCTCCAGCTGGGATGGCGCTGAGTTGTTCTATCGCAGCTGGTGCACATCACAGGCGACAGACAGGGCGCTGATCTTTCTGCATCGCGGCCATGAACACTCCGGGCGTCTGTCCCGCGCTGTGCAGGAACTGGGGCTGGGCGATTTCCTCGCCTTTTCCTGGGACATGCGGGGGCATGGCCGATCACCCGGAGACCGAGGACATGCGGATAACTACTACGATCTGGTCAGAGACCTTGATGCGTTTGTCCGCTTCGTTTGTGCCGAACATGGCATTTCGGCCGAAAATATCATCATCGTGGCCAACAGCGTGGGCGCGGTCACGGCCTGTGCCTGGGCGCACGACTTCGCGCCGCGAATTCGGGCCCTAATCCTTCTCGCCCCAGCTTTCCGCATCAGACTTTATGTCCCCATGGCCATGCCGCTGCTGCGCATGCTTCTCAAATTCAAGGAGAAGGCCTTTGTCAGTAGTTACGTGAGCGCGGGCATGCTGACTCACGACTTCGAGCAGCAGCGTCTTTATCGAACAGACCCGCTGATCACGCGGCGCATCTCCGTCAATGTCCTTGTGGAGATGTACGACACGGCCGGCCGGATCATGGGCGACGCCCACGCCATCACCACACCGACGCTGATTCTCGCGGCGGGGTCGGACTGCGTCGTCGAAACCGAGGCCCAGAGAAAATTCTACAGAAATCTCGGGGCGACCCGGAAGGAAATGCACGAGTATCCCGGCTTCCACCATGCCCTGCTTCACGAGGCGGGCCGGGATCGCGTCATGGAGGATATCCGCGAATTCGTCATCCGGTCCTTCACGGAGGAAGTGGACCGCTCGCATCTGCTGAACGCCCACCGGGGAGACGCCATGCGCGTGGAGTATGACCTGCTCCGGCAGTCCACGTCAGTTCTCAGGACCGCGTTCTTTTCCATGCAAAAACTTGCGTTGCGGGCGCTTGGCAGGCTGAGCCGCGGAATCGCGATCGGTCTGGAGACCGGTTTCGATTCGGGGAGAAGTCTTGATTACGTGTATGAAGACAGCGCCCGCGGCCTCGGGCGCATAGGCCGGGCCATCGACCGCGCCTACCTCGACGCCATCGGCTGGAAAGGCATCCGCATGCGCCGCCGGCATCTGGAAAAACAGCTTCACGCCGTGATGGACACTCTTGAAGCCGCTGCGTCCCCGGTCACGCTTCTGGATGTTGCAACAGGCTGCGGCCGCTATGTCCTGAGTGTCCTCAAGGCGCGGGAGGGCAAAGTCGATGCGACGTTGCGGGATTGGGACGAGGGCAATCTGGAGCAGGGCCGGGCGCTAGCTTCAAGCCTCGGTCTCGATCGAACGCGTTTCGAACGGGCCGACGCCTTTGACCCTGAGTCGATCCGGGCGGTCAGGCCGCGTCCCAATGTGGTCATCGTGTCCGGCCTGTACGAATTGTTTCCCGACAATGACCGGGTTCTCGCTTCCCTGAAGGCCATCGGCGAGGTGACCGAGCCGGGAGGGTATCTGGTCTATACGGGGCAGCCCTGGCATCCGCAGCTCGAGGTCATCGCCAGGGTACTGCCCAATCGCGACGGCGCGCCTTGGATCATGCGCCGCCGTTCCCAGGCGGAACTGGACGAGATGATCAGGTCGGCCGGATTCGAGAAAACAGGTATGGAGATCGACCCATGGGGAATATTCACTGTCTCGACGGCGCGTCGCGTCAGGGGCTGACAGAGGCGGCCCTGGTCGCCGCATTCACGTCGGCGCTTTTCATCGTGGTATACGGAGGCTGTTCCTGGCTGACGTCGTTGCGCGGCGATGTCGGCTCCGTGGTTTTTGCGTGGGAGCGGACGATCCCTTTCGTACCCCTCATGATCATTCCATACATGTCCATAGACCTGTTTTTCGTTATGGCGCCCCTTGTCTGCAGGAGATCTGACGAACGCCGGATGTTCGCCATGCGCGTCAGTTTCGCCATTCTGATCGCGGGCCTGTTTTTTTTGTGTTTCCCGCTGCGGTTCGCCTTCGAACGACCGGCCCCTGAAGGATGGCTTGGAGCGATCTTCAGCTTTTTGCACGCGTTCGACCGCCCGTACAACATGTTTCCTTCGCTGCATATCGCGTTGCAAGGCATTCTCGCCGAAGTGTACGCAGCCGCCACCACGGGGTTGCTGCGATTGGCCCTGCTCGCATGGTTCGGCCTGGTCGGATTTTCGACCGTTCTCACTTGGCAGCATCATGTCGTCGATGTCATCGGAGGCTTCGTTCTGGCCGTATTCTGCTGTTACCTTTTTTCGCGGGGTCCGAACGAGCAGGGAACCGCGAATTATCGTGTAGCGCATCTCTACGGTATCGGCGCGGTTTTGTTCGGCCTGACAGCGGCAGCAACGGGGCATCTGTTTCCGGCGTGGCCGGCCGCGGCAATGCTCCTGGTCTGCAGCGCATATTTCGGGCTTTTCCCCAACGTGTATCGCAAGCATGGCGGCCGGTTGGCGCTCTGCTCCCGCATATTGCTGGCCCCCGTCATTCTCGGCCATTTCGTGTCGCTGCTGTATTACTCCCGTCGATCCTATCCATGGAACGAAATACTTCCCGGTCTCTGGATGGGTCGAAGACTGTCTGATGCGAAGGCGCGTCAGGCAATCGGCCTGGGCGTCACCGCAGTTTTGGATCTGACGTCGGAATTCTCCGAGGTCCCTTCCTTTCGAGCCGCGCGCTATCTGAATGTGCCCATCCTCGATCTGACCGCACCGACCAGCGCCCAGTTCTTCGAAGCCGTCTCGTTCATCAAAGGCGAAATGGAGCGCGGAACGGTCTATGTGCACTGCAAGGTCGGATATTCGCGCAGCGCAGCCATCATCGGCGGTTATCTCATCGAAAAGGGAGACTGCGCGGACGCCCGTGATGCGGTTGCTCTGTTGCGCGGGAAGAGGCCCGGTCTGGTGGTGCGCGACGAAGTCGTGTCTTTTCTGCAAACGTGTACGGCTCTGGACTGATGTCCGTCAGGCGGAAATGAAAGGGGTCCTCGTAATCATCGTGTGCATCATGGCTGCCGGTTTCGCGATCCCGGAAAGGATCGTGATCCCGGTGGTCGGAGCGACACCCGGAGACTGGAATCGGAAATCCTTCTGGCACGAGCCGTGGGGCCTGTCCGGGGTCCACAAGGGCATCGACATCTTCGGCCGCCGGGGGGCAGGCGTGACGAGCGCCACGGCGGGCATCGTCCTTTTTGTCGGGAGCATCGACCGAGGCGGCAACGTGGCCGTGGTGCTGGGGCCAAAATGGCGTCTGCATTACTACGCCCACCTGGACTCCGTCACGGCGTCCGCGCTTTGTTTTGTCCCGCCCGGCGGCGAACTTGGAACACTCGGCGATACAGGCAACGCGCGCAGCACGCCGCCCCATCTGCATTACTCCGTGGTGCGCATTTTTTCCGTCCCGTGGGACGTCGAGGGTTCGACGCAAGGGTTCTGGAAGGCGTTCTACCTCGATCCTGATCCGTATCTCCGCGGCACACCGTGATTTTTTCGCTTCAAGGCCCGCAGCCGTCGAGTTTCGAGGTCCTTTCCGACGCAACCGAGAACAAGGATACCGACAATGAAAAGTCTGAGAAAAATGTGCGGATTCACGCCCTACATCCTGGCTGTGCTCCTCAACGCGATCACCGACCTGGGACATAAAATCGTTATTCAAAACACGGTCTTCAAGGTCTTTTCCGGGACAGAACAAATCGCACTGACCGCAATGGTGAACGCGTTCCTGTTGCTGCCGTTCATCCTTCTCTTCACTCCGGCAGCCTGCATCGCCGACAGGTTCGCCAAGAGCCGGGTCATCAGGATCTCCGCGGCCGCCGCGATCCCCCTGGCCGTGCTGATCGTGATCTTTTACCATGCCGGGATGTTCTGGCCCGCCTTTCTCATGACGTTCCTGCTTGCCGTGCAGAGCGCCTTCTATTCTCCAGCCAAGTACGGCTACATCAAGGAGATGACCGGACAGGAGGGCCTCGCACAGGTCAATGCCGTCGTACAGGCGGTAACCATTGTGGCCATTCTTCTCGGCGCCGTGATCTTTTCCGTGTTTTTCGAAGCGTTTTTGCCGGTAATCATGCCGGACAGTCCGCAGGAAATTCTGAAGGCCATCGCACCGTGCGGGTACATTTTGGTGGCCGGGACCGTCCTGGAAACCATCCTCGCCTTCCGGCTGCCGGATATCCGACCCGGAGACCGACAGGTCTCCATCGACAGCGTGAAATACCTCCGGGGAGGGTATCTGCGGGACAACGTGAAGTTGCTGAGGGAAAAGCAGGTCATCTGGCTCTCCATCATCGGGCTGACCATTTTCTGGTCCGTGAACCAGGTCCTTCTCGCGACATTCGGGGCGTATCTCAAGGATGCCGCCGGGGAGACGAACACGGTCGTGACCCAGGGCATGCTGGCCCTGGGCGGCCTGGGCATCATCATCGGTTCCGTGATGGCGGGGAAGGTATCGCGCAATTTCATCGAGACCGGCACCATCCCCCTGGGGGCCATGGGCATGACCGTGTGCCTCTTCCTCTTGCCGAACATCGAGAGTCGGGCACTGCTCAGCGCGCTCCTTTTCGGCTACGGCGTCTGCGGGGGGCTTCTGGTCGTGCCGCTCAATGCCCTCATCCAGTTCTCGGCCCGGGACCGGGAACTGGGGAAGATTCTGGCCGGAAACAATTTTCTCCAGAATATCGGCATGCTGGCCTTTCTGGGGCTGACCCTGGTCATGTCACTTGCAGGCATTGGCAGCGTGCCGCTTTTCTATATTCTCGCGGCAGTCGCCCTGGTCGGCACGATATATACTCTCGGGAAACTGCCCCAGTCCCTGTTGCGGTACCTGCTCTACATTCTGTTCTCGCAGCGCTACAGGCTGTCGGTGTCAGGGCTCAACCATCTGCCGGCAGACGGCGGCGTGCTTTTGCTGGGCAACCATGTCAGCTGGATCGACTGGGCGGTGCTGCATCTGGCCGTCCCGCGCCGCTTGCGTTTCGTCATGGAGCGTTCCATTTATGAACGCTGGTATCTGAAGTGGTTGCTCCGGCGCCTGGGCATGATCCCCATTTCCTCGCGGGGCAGCAGACAGGCCCTGCGGGACGTGGAGACGGCCCTCAAGGCCGGTGAGTGCGTAGTCATATTCCCCGAAGGTGCCATCAGCCGCAACGGACAGCTCGGCGAGTTCAAGCGCGGTTTCGAGATTCCGGCCCGCGAGTCGGGCTGCGCCATTGTTCCCTTTTATCTGCGCGGTCTCTGGGGCAGCCTGTTTTCCTTCGCCGGACCGCGACTGCGGGAGACGTCACGCATCCGCAGCATCCGCGACGTGACGGTCTGCTTCGGGCCGCCGATGGCCACGGCGGCCTCGGCTCCGGAGGTCAAGAAGGCCGTCTCCAGACTGTCCATCGCGGCCTGGAAGGAGTACTCCCAAACCTTCGATCCCCTGCACACGGCCTGGCTCAAAACAGCCAAACGGTATCCGGGGCGCCGCGCCGTGGCCGACTCGACGGGGAGCGACATGTCTCATCGTCGACTCCTATCCGTGTGCATTCTCGCCTCCCGCATGCTGCGGAAAAGGACCGTCGGCCAGAAGAATGTGGGCGTGCTCCTGCCGGCCAGCGTCGGCGGGGTCATTGCCAACATGTCCCTGCTCATGCTCGGCAGGACCGTGGTGAATCTCAACTACACCTCGGGGGCTGACACGCTGCATGGAATTCTCGAGCGGGCGCATATCGGGACCATCGTCACATCCGAGGCGTTTCTCGACAGGCTCCGGGGCAGGGGGATCGATCTGAGCGGAATTTTGCAGGACCGTGAGGTGTTTTTCATGGAAACGCTGCGCTCGGATATCGGCAAGGGCGCTTTCATCGCTGCAATGATCGCGTCGCAGGTGCTGCCCGCCTTTGTCCTGCGGCTTCTCTTTTTCCAGAGGGTCTGCCTGGACGACACCGCGGCCATTCTCTTCAGCAGCGGTTCCGAAGGATCCCCCAAGGGGGTCATGCTCAGTCACAAGAACATCATGGGCAACATCAAGCAGGTGTCCAGCCTGTTCAACGCCCGGGACCACGATGTCTTCCTCGGGACGCTGCCGCTCTTTCACGCCTTCGGCCTCACGGTGACCACATTCATGCCGCTGATCGAGGGCATACCCGTGGTTTGCCATCCCGACCCCACGGACGCCTACAGAATCGGATGCCTTGCAGCCGAATATCAGGCGACGTTCCTCTGCGCCACCCCCACATTCCTCGGTCTCTACACCCGCAATCAGAAACTGCACCGTCTCATGTTCTCCTCGCTGCGACTGGTGGTCGCCGGTGCTGAGAGGCTCAACGACGAGACACGACGGGCCTTCAAGGAAAAGTTCGGGCTTGAGGTTCATGAAGGCTACGGCACCACGGAGACAACGCCGGTTGCCACCGTGAACACCGTGGACGTGCTCAACACCAACGGGTTTTCTGTGCAGGTGGGCTCGAAGACGGGGACGGTGGGCCTGCCGTTGCCCGGAAGCGCCTTGCGCGTAGTCGACCCGGAAACCTTTGAGGATCTGCCCGCCGGGGAAGCCGGCCTGATTCTCATTGGCGGCACCCAGATCATGAAGGGATATCTTGATGACGAGGCCAGGACTAGGGGCGCCATTATCGAGCAGGACGGCATTCGCTGGTACAAGAGTGGCGACAAGGGACGCATCGATGAGGATGGTTTTCTGGTCATTCTGGACCGTTATTCCCGTTTCGCAAAAATCGGCGGGGAGATGGTCAGCCTTGCCGCCGTGGAGGAGGCGTTGCTGCGCAACGCCCCTTCGGGTGCGGATACCGTGGCAGTAGCCGTGCGCGACGTGAAGAAAGGGGAGCGGATCGTGGCCCTGGTCAGTGGCATGAACGAGCCGGCGACCCTCAGGAAAGCCATGCTGGAAAGCGGGACGAATCCCCTTCTTGTCCCCGACAAATTTTTCGCCGTTGAGGAAATTCCGAAACTCGGGACCGGCAAGAAGGATCTCGCGGGTGCAAGAGCGATGGCGCTTGAATTTGCGACAGCGTAAGGACTGGGCATTTTTATGGTACTTGTGCGCCTGGTCTCGGGAGTCCGAAGTGCCGTCCCACCGCCTGTTTGTCAGCGCTTCCTGTATGCCTTGTCGTGCTGGACGTGCAGGCTGATCAGCACGAGGGTTGAGCCGCTGAGCAGGCAGGTTACGGCCCGGGCGCTGGCCGTGACGCGCAGGGAATAAAGTTGGTGGCCCGTGTCCGGTTCGATCATTCCGTGGAGTTTTTCGAAATTGAGGCCGGGGTGTTTCCAGGGGTCCACAAGCTCAAGGGATTGGAGCAGGACCAGCATTTTCGCTGCGGCCTTGCGCACTGCTGGTTCGGCGGCCATGACCGCCTCGTCGAAAGCGGGCCTGATTTCAATCCTCATCAGCCCATCTCTTGGCCACGTCACGGGCGGCTTCGGCGGTTTCGACGACTTCCGAAGGGCGAGTGTCTTCCAGGGAGCGGACGATGGCCTGCTTGCTGTCAGCGGTCCAGGCCCAAAGCTGGTGACGGGGAATGGTCTCCACAGGAATGAGCATGATGCGGCCGTCCTCCAAAACCTCTATTTCAACGGTGTCGCCGGGCTTGATGCCCGTTGTCGGCGGCAGCGTGATGCGACGGCGGGAATCGGTTTGCGTGAGCATGATTTGTTCCTCCATGAGTTTGAGAATAAGACGAAAAGGGGAAGGGGGCAATTCCCATTTTGGGATTTTGTGTCAAAATGGTGGCTGCGTGAGCTGGATTCAGCAGTTCCGATTTCCGTGAAATTGGTAACTGTTGTCGGCAGAGATCGGCAATCGCAGCGGCACAAAACTATCGCTCCCTGCGCAGAAACGGCGTAACGTTTTGCAAGACCATCGATATCGTGATCGCGAAATTCTGTATCGAGAACGGCTTTGACCTACTCCGCAACGACGGGGATTTCGATCCGATGGGAGACCTGATGGGGTCGAGAGTGTCGCGGTACAAGCGGCAGGTGATCCTGCCTTGTGAATGCAAACAGCCTGAATGTTCATTTCCAACAGAGGCGGAACACTATGAAAAGATACCTTGCGCATCTGATTTCAGTCATCGTTGTTCTCGCGAGCAGTGTCATCTGTGTGATGGCCCAACCAATTTTGGTGATTGGACACAAGAATCCTGATGCAGATTCCATTCTGTCGGCCATTGCGCTGGCAAATCTCAAAACACAACAGGGAATTCCCGCTATCCCTCTTGCTCTGGGATAGGGTTTTCTTG
>DPKT01000188.1:845-4844 GCA_003542385.1 Desulfomicrobium sp. | reverse complement strand
CGGGCGCGCTGTCTGTCCCGGTCAGCGCCCGGCCGTCGTCCCTCCAGGGTTTGGCTGCGGCCTGGTCCGTCAGTGGCCGCGACGGCGCGGTTTCGACCGCATCCGCGGGCGGTTGCGGACTGACGGGCTCCGTATCCGCCACCTCGGCCGGGGCAGGTTCCGACTTCTCGGAGACTTCGTCGGGTTGCGCCGGGTCCGGCTTCGGGGCGGCTTCATCCTCCAGCCTGCCCGACGCGTTTTCGTTCCGCGCATCCCCGTCCCGGTCCGTGGCCGCCTGTTCGCTCATTTCGGCGGGTGCCGCCGCACCGTCTTCGCGCCCCTGGTCCCCGGTCGCGTCTTCGCTGCGCGGGGGGGGCGAGGTTTCGTCAGTCCGGGCGACCGGGTCCGGCTTTGTCTTCTGCCGCGCCTGAGCGTCCCGGTCCTGTTCCGCGCCGGACTTGATTTCGGGCCCCGGCCCCTGCGCCCCCATGGGCTCCGCCCGCTCTGCCAGGAGCAGCCACGGCAAAAGGATGGCCGCCGCGATCAGCGTCAGGATTGCCCGGGGCCGTCGCGTCAAGGCATCACCGCTCCCTCAAGGCGTTCTCCTTGGCCTTGAGAATGGGTTTCAGCAGGTAGTCCAGCACGCTCTTCTTGCCCGTCAGGATGTCCACGCTGGCCGTCATGCCCGGGATGATGGGCAGCTTCTCGCCGCGGTAGACGATGGCCGCGGCCTTGGTGCGCAGCTTGACCTTGTAGAAGCTCTCGCCCTTCTGGTTCTCGATGGTGTCCGCGCTGATCTGCTCCACCGAGCCTTCGAGTCCGCCGTAGATGGAGAAGTCGTAGGCCGTGATCTTGATCATGGCCTTCTGGCCCGGGTGCAGGAAGGCGATGTCCGCAGGCTTGATGTTGGCCTCGACGAGGAGGGTGTCGTCCAGGGGCACGATCTCGAGGATGGGCTCGCCGGGTTTGACCACGCCGCCGATGGTGTTGAGGATGACCTGCTTGACCGTGCCGCGCACGGGGCTGCGCACGTCCGTGCGCATGACCCGGTCCTTGCCGGCCGAGAGTGCGTGCAGCTTGGAGTTCAGCTCCACCTGGTGCTGGTTCATCTCCTGCAGGGCCATGGCCTTGAACTCGGCCATGCGCTGGGCCTCGCGCTGCTTGATCTCCTGGGCCGCCTGCTGGGTGCGCGGGATGGCCACGTTCAGGCTCTGCACGTCGCCGCGCAGCGAACTGACGGCGCGCTCCAGGGAGAGGTAGTCAACCCTCGGGTAGACGTTCTTCTCCATGAGGGGCTTGGCGATGGCCATCTGCTCCTGGGCCAGCTTCAGGTCCTGGGCTGCCTGGTTGCGGCGGATGGTCATCTCCTGGGCTTCCTGGACGCGCTGGGAGTACTGGCTGCGCAGGATGGCCATCTCCTGGTTCAGCTGGGCCATGCGGGCCTGGTAGATGGCCAGCTGGTCCCGGACGGCGTTGGGGGCCTTGGCGCTGACCTCTTCGGGGAAGGACGGCTCCGTGCCCGTGGCTTCGGCCTGAAGGCGGGCGATGGCGGCCTTGTGCTCCAGGGCCTGGCTGGCCACGTCCTTCAAGGTGCTCTGGGCCATCTCGTTGCTGATGCGCACCAGGATGTCGTCCTTCTCCACGATCTGGTTCTCGCGGACCAGGATCCCTTCGAGGATGCCGCCTTCGAGGTTCTGGATGATCTGCACCCGCTGGGAAGGAATGACCTGGCCCATGCCGCGCGTGACCTCGTCCAAAATGGCGAAGTGGGTCCAGATGAGGAAGGAGGCCAGCAGCAGGCAGATGGTCAGGGACAGGACGTAGGCCCAGCCGTGCCCGCGGCGGTAGAGGGCGGCGTCGACCTCGCTCATGAAATTGAGGTCGTCTTCGGAATATTTCAGGTTACTCACGTTTGGCTCCATTGCCGCGCTTCTGCAGTTCGGCCAGCACGGCGTTGCGCGGTCCGTCGGCGACGATCTTGCCGTCGTCGAGGGCGATGACGCGGTTGGCCAGGGAGAGCAGGCTCGGCCGGTGGGTGATGAGGATCAGGGTCTTGCCCTTCAGGGCCGAGGACAGGCGCAGCTTGAGGATGGCCTCCACGCCCACGTCCATGGAGCTGCTCGGTTCGTCCAGGATGACGATGTCCGGGTCCAGGAGCAGGGTGCGGGCAATGGTGATGGCCTGCCGCTGCCCGCCGGACAGGGCCAGGCCGCGTTCGCCGACCTGCAGGTTGAAGCCGGCCGGGTTGTTCTTCACGAAGTCCGTCACGCCCGCGATGGTCGCGGCCCGCAGCAGGGCCTGGTCGCTGACGTGGGGCGCGCCCAGGGTGATGTTCTCGCGCACCGTTCCGTAGAACAGGAAGTTGTCCTGGGCCATGTAGCCGATCTTGGTTCGCAGTTCGGCCGGGTCCAGCTGCCGGATGTCCATGCCGCCGATCTTCACCGCCCCGCGCTGGGGCGTGTAGAGCCCGGTGATGAGCTTGCCCAGCGTCGTCTTGCCCGAGCCCATCTTGCCGATGACGGCCACGTGCTCGCCCTGGGCGATGTGGAAATCCAGGTATGACACGGCGTTGGTCAGTCCACCGGGGTACTTGAAGCTGACGCCCTCGAAGGTGATCGTGCTGCGCAGGTCCTGGTGCTCCATGCGCTGGGCCTCTTCGGGGCGTTCGCTGGGGATCTGCATGAGCAGGTCCAGGTTCTTCAGGGCCATGCGGCTCTGCTGCAGGCGGGTCAGCATGGCGGCCACGGCGCCCAGGGGGCTCATGGCGCGGCCCACGAGGATGGAGCAGGCGATGAGCCCGCCGGTGGTCATCTCGCCTTCGGCGATGCGGTACACGCCCCAGATGATGACGCCGCAGTAGACGACCTGCGAGGCGAACTGGGTGAAGCTCATGGAGAAGGTGGCCAGGGCCTTGGAGCGGATGGCCGAGCGCGCGCCCTGGCCCACGATCTTCTCCCAGCGGCCGAGCATAGAGCCTTCGGCGCGGCTGGTCTTGATGGTCTCCATGCCGCTGATGGCCTCGACCAGCAGGGCGTTCTTCTGCGTGGACTCCTTGTAGCCGCCCTCGATGGCGCGCTTGAGGGGCCCCTGCATGACGATGCCGACCAGGATGACGATGGGCGCGACGACGGCCGGGACCACGGCCACGGGGCCGCCGATGTAGGCGATGATTATAATGAAAAGGATGAGGAAGGGCAGGTCCACCAGGGCCAGGAGGGTCGTGGAACTGAAGAACTCGCGCAGGGCGTCGAACTCGCGCATGTTGTTGACCAGGGCGCCCGTGGATTCGGGCTTGTGGTCCATGCGGATGGACAGGAGGTGGCTCATGAGCTTGCTGGCCACGAGGATGTCCGAGTTGCGGCCGGCGATGTCCACGAAGTAGCCGCGCAGGTTGCGCAGGGCGAAGTCGAAGAAGAAGGCCAGTCCCACGCCCACGGCCAGGACCCACAGCGTCTCCACGGCGTTGTTGGGCACCACGCGGTCGTACACGTTCATGGTGAAGATGGGCGAGGCGATGGCCAGCAGGTTGATGAAGATGGAGGCCAGGATGACGTGCCGGTAGATGGGCAGGAAATGGAGGATGGTGCCCCAGAACCATTTCTTGGTGTCGAAGATCTTGAGCCCCTCGGTGCGGCTGTCGAGGCGCCCCTTGGGCCGGGCGAAGACCGCGTGGCCGGAGTAGTCCTGCCGCAGGGCCTCGATGGGCGTGTCGAAGGGCGCGTCGGGGTTCTCGGGCATGATGATGCGCGCACTCTCCCCGTCCACCGAGGCCAGTACGCAGGCCCCGCCGTCGGACATGAGCAGGATGCAGGGCAGGTTCAGGGCCGAGATCTTCCCGATGTCCGGCTTGTGCGCGATGCGGGCGTCGATGCCCTCGCGCCGCGCGGCCCGGATGCAGGCGTATGGCGTCAGCCCCTCCTGGGTCCGCGGCAGGCCGCTCTCCAGGGCCGTGACGGTCACGGGCTTGCCGTGCAACCGTGTGACGATGGCCAGGCATTCGACCAGCGGGGGGGTGAAGGC
>DPKT01000188.1:0-760 GCA_003542385.1 Desulfomicrobium sp. | reverse complement strand
GCTACCTCTAGGATACAGAATTTGTGGAACATTATGCGCTCCCCCCTGCGCATGCAAGGGAAATCGGGGGAGATGGACGTCGCCCAAAAGTGTGAGGGTGATCGGGCGACTGGGGGAATGGTGACGGTGGGGTTTTGAAATATTGTCATTGTTGTCTTGGGGTTGTGGCTGCGAGTCGGAGCGGGGTGTGAGTTTCATGTAAAACAGTGCGTGTTTCTCTGTATGTCATGACTGTATATTTGTGCTTTGTGCGTCTTGTCGTGTCCGCTGCATGCGTAGGTGCTTGGAGTTAATGGATAAATAGTTTAGTAAGTATGAAGATGTATTTTCATACTTGCACCTCTGTATCCCCTGCTTACCGGAAGAGCATGAAGAGTGATTTGCCGGTTTCAGCATTGGCCTGTCGGCCAGGGAAAGGAGGGCGCCATGGCAGAGAAAATCAGCAACACGACACGAGTGGTCGAGGCGCCGCTGGCCGGCCAGACGATCGTCATCACGGCAACGGCGGGGCAGGACATTGTCCTGTCGGCGGCTTTCGAGCTGGCCGAACCCCGACTCGAAGGTGACTCCGTCATATTTGCCTTC
Organism: Desulfomicrobium sp.; assembly: GCA_003542385.1. Classification (GTDB taxonomy): domain Bacteria; phylum Desulfobacterota; class Desulfovibrionia; order Desulfovibrionales; family Desulfomicrobiaceae; genus Desulfomicrobium. The sequence goes on along the minus strand of DPKT01000188.1, from coordinate 175 downwards.
GACAATGGCGGAAAGGTTGTCATCGACTTCGCCGATCTTGGCGAAGCTCAGATGCCCGACATCATCCTTGCCGACGGGACCACGCTGAGTGCAGAGGAGTTCCTGGCCTTCGTGGCCGGTGAGCGGATGGCGTCCCTGGAAGGCGAGGAGATCGAACCCGCCGCCGGCCCGGCCG
>DPKT01000067.1 GCA_003542385.1 Desulfomicrobium sp. | reverse complement strand
GCCACGAGCATGTAGATGGACGGGACCACGAAGAGCGTGAAGAGCGTGCCCACGGCCATGCCGCCCACCAGCACCAGACCGATGGAGTTGCGAGCCTCGGCCCCGGCGCCCGTGACCAGGGTCAGGGGGAAGTGGCCGGCGATGGTCGCCCCGGATGTCATGAGGATGGGCCGCAGGCGCGTCAGGGACGCCTCGCGCACGGCTTCGAGCTTGGAGCGCCCGGCCTTCTGCAGCTGGTTGGCGAACTCGACGATGAGGATGCCGTTCTTGGAGACCAGGCCCACCAGGGTCACCAGGCCCACCTGGGAATAGATGTTCAGGGTCGTGGTCCAGCCTTCGGTCCAGAAGGCCACGCTCGGGTCGGGCATCTTCAGGAAGGTGAAGATGAGCGCCCCGAACACGGCCAGGGGCACGGACCCGGCCAGGATGACGATGGGATCGCGAAAACTGTTGAACTGCGCGGCCAGGACCAGGAAAATGAGGATAACCGCCAGCCCGAAGGCCGTCAGGAACTTGTTGCCCTCTGTCCTGAGCTGCCGGGAGTCGCCGGTGTAGTCGATGACGTAGCCCTTGGGCAGGATCTGCGCCGCCTCGTCCTCCAGGAACCTGAGGGCCTCGTCCAGGGGGCGTACGGCCACGCCGCTGATCTTCACGGCGTTGAGCTGCTGGAAGCGGTTCAGGGAGCGGGCCACGGTCGTCTCCCTGAGGGTCGCCACCGTGGACAGGGGCACGAGCCGGCCGTCCGGGCCCGTGACGTGGATGTCCTTCAGTTGGTCCGGGGTCAGGCGGTCCACGCGCTGCACCTGGGGGATGACCTTGTAGCTGCGGCCGTCGATGTTGAAGCGGTTGACGTAGTTGCCGCCCATGACCGCGCCGACGTCGCCGCCCACGGAGGCCAGGCTCAGGCCCATGGCCGCGACCTTGTCGCGGTCGATGACCAGTTCGGTCTGGGGCTGGTCAATCTTCACGTCGATGAGCGGCGGAAAGGCGAACATGCCGCTCATCATGGCCTTCAGCTGCAACTGCCGGGCGAAGTCGAGGATCTCCTCCTGGGGCGCGGTGGAGGCCAGGATGAACTCCACGGGGAAGTCGCCGCCGCCCGGCAAAGCCGGGGGCGTGACCGGGAACATCTGGATGCCGGGGATGGCCGCCAGGCCCGCCTGCACCTCGGGCAGGATTTCGGCCACAGTCCGTTCACGCTGGTCCCAGGGGGCGACCACGAGGCCGGAGAACCCGCTGGAGGGAAAGGTGACCTGAAAGGTGAAGCGGGACTCGGGCACGTCGAGGAAGACCCGGTTGGCCGCGGCCGCGTAAACGCTGGTCTGGTCCAGGGTGGAGTCGGCCGAGGCGTCGAGGATTCCGAAGATGACACCCTGGTCTTCCATGGGCGCCAGCTCCTTGGCGGACATGGTGAACATGGGCACGGCCAGGGCGCTGATGACAACCCAAATCAGGTAGACGGCCGGACGGGCCCGCAGGGTGCCGTCCAAAAGCCGCCCATAGAAGCGGCGCAGCTTTCCGAAGTCGCGCGCGATGCGGCCTGCCAGGCCGTGCTCCTCCATGCCGGGCTTGAGCAGCTTGGCCGACATGACCGGCGAGAGGGTCAGGGCCACGATGCCCGAGATGGTCACGGCGCCGGCCAGGGTGAAGGCGAACTCGCGGAACAGGGAGCCCGTCAGGCCGCCCTGCAGGCCGATGGGTGCGTAGACCGCGGCCAGGGTCACGGTCATGGCGACGAGCGGTCCGACGAGCTCGCGCGCGCCGAGGATGGCCGCGTTCAGGGGCGATTCGCCCTGCGACAGGTGCCGCTCCACGTTCTCGACCACGACGATGGCGTCGTCGACCACGAGCCCCACGGACAGGACCACGGCCAGAAGGGTCAGCAGGTTCACGGTGAAGCCGAAGACCTGCATGAGAAAGACCGCGCCGATGAGGGATAGGGGGATGGCGATGACCGGGATGGCCACGGCCCGGAAGGACCCTATGAAAAGGAAGATGATGACGACGACGATGAGCAGCGTGTCGCCCAGGGTCTTCAGCACCTCGTGGATGGCGCTGTCGATGTACTCCGTGGCGTCGTAGGCCACCCTCCCCTCCATGCCCGTGGGCAGGGTCTGCTGGATGGCCTCCATTTCCTCGCGCACGAGCTTGATGACGTCGATGGAGTTGGCGTTGGGCAGGGGCCAGACGCCGATGAACACGGCCGTCTTGCCCGTGAAGCGCACCTCCGCCCCGTAGTCCTCGGCGCCCAGGGCCACGTCGGCGATGTCACCGAGTCGGATGACGGCGCCGTTTTCGGCGCGGATGGCCAGACGCTTGAATTCCTCGGGGGAGCGCAGGTCCGTGTCGGCGGTGAGGTTGATCTGGACCAGTTCGCCCTTGGTCTGCCCCAACGCCGAGAGATAATTGTTCGCGGCCAGGGCCTGGTGCACGGCGGCGGGGCTGACGTTCAGGGCTGCCATGCGGTCGGGCTTGAGCCAGACGCGCATGGAGAATGTCCGGGCGCCGAGAATGTCGGCGCGCTGCACGCCCGACAGGGCCGAGAGCCGCGGCTGCACCACGCGCATGAGGTAGTCCGTGATCTGGTTCTGCTCCAGGTCCGGCGTGGTGAAGCTCAGGTAGGCCGAGGCGAACTGGCTGTCGGCCGATTCGACGTTGATGATGGGAACTTCGGCCTCGGGCGGCAGGTCGCCGCGCACCTGGTCGACCTTGGAACTGATCTCGGACAGAGCCTTGATGGGGTCGTAGTTGAGCTTGAGGCGGACGCTGATGGTCGAGAGGTTCTGCGTGCTCTGGGACTGGATGTAGTCGATGCCGTCGGCGCCGGCGATGGCACGCTCCAGGGGCGTGGTGATGAACCCGCGGACCAGATCGGCGCTGGCGCCGACATAGGTCGTGGTCACGGTGACCATGGCGTTGTCGCTGCGCGGGTACTGGCGTACCGACAGGCTGAACACGGCCTGCAGCCCGGCGATGATGATCAGCAGATTGACGACCAGGGCCAGGATCGGGCGGCGGATGAAGATATCGGTGAATTTCATGGGGTGGGCCCGTGAAAGCGTTGATCGTTCTGGGTATGCGGCATCAGGAGTTTTCCGGCGTCGGCGCGAGCTTGAATTCCGGGGCCAGGGTGTTGTCCACGACCACGGACTGTCCGTTGCGATACTTGAAGACGCCCGTGCTGACGACGGTCTGCCCCGGCTCGATCCCCTTGGTCACGGCCACGAAATCGCCGCGCCGCTCGCCAAGGGACACGAACTGCTGACGCAGCTTCAGGTCGCCCGTGCCGTTGCCTTCGGCCGGTTCGATCAGGAAGACCGAGTCGCTGTAGGCGGCGTAAAGCACCGCCGTGGCGGGCAAGAGCGTCACGTCCCGCCGTTCGGGCAGCGCCACCCCGACGTTCACGAACATGCCCGGACGCAGCGCCTGGCCGGGGTTGTCCAGCAGCGCCTGCATGCGCACCGTGCGCGTCGCGCTGTCGGCCAGAGGCTCGATGGCCGTGAGACGACCTTCCAGGGTTTTGCCGGGCACCGCGTCGGAGGTCACGCGGACCGTGACGCCCGGGCTGACCTGCGCCACCTGCTGCTGGGGCAGCACGAACTCGACGTGCACCGTGTCGAGATGCTGCAGGCTGGCGATGACGTCGCTGTCGCCCAGGTTCTGGCCGAGATTGACCTGGCGGATGCCCAAGGTCCCGGCGAAGGGCGCGCGGATGGTCTTCTTGGCGATGACGGCCCGCAGGCCGTCCATCTCGGCCAAGATCTGCCGGTGCGTGGCCAGGGCGGTGTCGTACTCGGCCTTGGCCGTGGTGCGCTGGGCCAGGAGGGTCTCCATGCGCTTCAGGTTGACGCGGGCCAGGTTCTCGCCGGCTTCCAGGGCGCGCAGCTGCGCGGTTTCCTGGGACACGTCGAGTTGCACGAGCACGTCCCCGGCGGCCACGCGGTCGCCCGAGTCGAAGGCGATGCGCACGACCTTGCCCGGCGTCTCCGCCGTCAGGGTCACGCCCTGCACGGCCGTGACGGAACCCACGGCCGTCAGCACCGTCTCCCACGAGGCCGACGTGGCGTTCACTGCCGAGACCACTGCGGGAGGTATGACCATGGACTTGCCCTGGTCGATCATTTTCTTGATCTGCAGGGCCTTGATGCCGGCGAGTCCGCCGGCCACGACTGCGACAAGGAGAAGGGCGAGAATGATTTTCTTGATCATGACGGTCCAAAGCTCGGGTTTCTGCAATCCGCCGAATGCGGCCAGTGCAAGCACGTACATGCAAACGTGTTCGCTCGTAAAGAACCCAGTGCGTGCCGCACCACAAAAGATGCACAACATGCATGAGGCTCTCGCCGGAGCAATGCGTGCCTTCGCTGCGGCCCAAGCGAAATCCGCATTGACTTTCCCGGCGCCAGCGGGGAACGTTCAGCCAGCATCGCCGAACCCGGCCCCCGCCGTGAACCAAACGCTCTCTTGGGGACAACGATGAAACATCTCCTCGCTCTTCTCGCCCTGCTGCTTGGCGGCTGTGTATCCCTGCCCGACAACGTGCGCCCTGTCGGCGATTTCAAGCTCGAACGCTACCTGGGAACCTGGTACGAGATCGCCAGGCTGGACCACTCCTTCGAGCGGGGGCTTAGCCGTGTCACGGCGGAGTACAGCCTGCGCGAAGACGGCGGGGTGCGGGTCGTCAACCGCGGGTATTCGGCCCGGGACGGAAAATGGAAACAGGCCGAAGGCAGGGCCTATTTCGTACGCGACCCGCAGACGGGTTTCCTCAAGGTCTCCTTTTTCGGCCCGTTTTACGGCTCCTACGTGATCTTCGAACTCGACCACGAAAACTACGGCCATGCCGTGGTCAGCGGGCCGGACACCTCCTACCTGTGGATCCTGGCCAGAAAACCCGTCATGGACGAGAGTCTTAAGCGAGACCTCGTGGCCAGGGCCGCCGCGCGCGGATTCAAGACGGAAGGGCTCATCTTCGTGGACCACGATTGATCCTCGTGCGGTGCGCCGCAGCGCGCTCCCGATTGTGAAGCAACTTCCGGGCAAGCCTCCTGTCCGGACACTGCGGCACGGAAGCCCGCCGAGCACCTTTCCGTAAGCCGCGCCGGCGTCGTTGCATCGGACTAATTTCGTTGCCCGGTTTCCGCTCGCCCATCTCCGGCTGGCGGACTCGCAGCGCGGGTTCCAGCGCCGTTACGGCCCCCAAAATCCAGCGCGCAGCAAAAATCTCTGGCCCTCCGAGGGTCAAAACGCATATCGTTGCCCCAAGGGCAGCCCGCCCCGCACAACCGGCCCGCCGGGAATCAGGAGCGCGGAACATGAACGGATCTTGCTTCGAAGACGCCAATCTGCTGAACATCTGCCGGGAAAGCATCGACTATCAAGGCATCGTCAGGCACATCAACGACGGCGTGCTCATCCTGCGCGAAGGCAACATCGTCTTCACCAACGGCGCCTTCTGCGAAATCGTGGGCACAGACCTCTCTGGCCTCATGGGAAAACCCCTCGCCGACCTCGTCATCCCCGAGGACCGGGAGCGGGTGGTCCGCCATTGCGTGGACAAGCTCTACACCCCGGAACTCTCGGACCGCATCGAGTTCTCCATTTCCAGGTCCGCAGAAGACGCCATCGTGGAGATGAAGCTGACAGTCATCGACTGCGGCGGCGCACCGGCCATCCTGGCCGCCATCACGGACATCACCGAACGCCGCAAGACCCGCATCGAACTGCAGCGCGTCAAGGACCGCCTGGAAAGCATCCTGCACGCCATGAACGACGTGGTGGTCTCCCTCTCGCCCACGGACCATTCCATCCTGGCCATCAACCCCGCGGCCGAAGCCCTCTACGGCATCCCGCGCCGCGCCTTCAACGCCGGAGCCACGCAGCTCATGCACTTCGTGCACCCCGAGGACAGGGAGCAGGTCCGCAACTTCTACAACTCCATGGAAGACGACGAGTTCGGCGAGATGCAATACCGCATCATCAGCTCCAACGGCCGCATCAAGTGGGTCCACGACGAGGCCCACCTGGTCTATTGCACGGCCCGATCCGTGCGGCGCATCGACCACGTCATCCGGGACATCACCGACCAGAAGGAAGCCCTCGACGCCCTCAAGCGCAGCGAGGAGAAATACCGGGACTTCTTCCAGAGCACCAAGGACATGGCCTATTCCGTGACGCCGGACGGCAGTTTTCTCGACATCAACGAGGCGGGCATCCAGATGCTCGGCTTCGCCACCCGCGAGGAGGCGCTGGCCGCGAACCTCAAGGACTTCTACGAGGACATGTCCGAGCGGGCCGGTCTCCTGGCCCAGATCAACGAACAGGGCTTCGTCGCGGACCGGCATGTCCGCTTCCGCCTGCGCGACGGGCGCGCCATCGAAGTGGCCATCACGGCCCGGGCCAAGACGGACGACTCCGGCTATCTGGTGTCCTACGAGGGCATCGTGCACAACATCACCCAGGCCATGGAGGACCAGCGCAACCGGGTGCTGCGCAACGCCGCCGGGGGCATGTGCCATTACCTGAACACCCACCTCATGCATATCGTCAACGCCAAGGAAGGCATCATGGAGGAAGTCGAATCCCTGGAAGCCATCGCGCGCGACACCCTGCCCGAAAGCGCCGCGCAGACGTGGGAAGCCGCCTGTTCGGCCCTGCGCTCCTATGGTCAGGGACTGGAGCAGGCTTACACCAAGATCACGGCCGTGACCAAGGCCTTCAACTCCGCCTTTCTGACCTATCGGGAAGAGGCGTACCTGGACAGGGCCATCCTCGACATCTTCAACTCCTGCCTGGGGGACCCGTCGGAATGCACCGCGCCGCCGGAGACCAAAAAAGGCACGGGAGCCGACTCCTGACGCCGGCAAACGGTCTCTGAACCCGATGAAGGCGGAAACCACATGGATGTGCTGAACTGGATCGGGATCGGGCTGCTGGCCGTCCTCGCCCTGGGCGCCGCCGGGCACGCCCTGCTGAACAAGAGCGACTCCCGTTCGGCCCTGGGCTGGGTCGGCGTCTGCCTGACCTTTCCCCTGGCCGGCCCCATCCTCTACATCCTGTTCGGGGTGAACCGCGTCCGCCGCAGCGCCTCGCGCATGCGCCGCGAGATCGACGCCATCTCGGGCGAAAAGCCCCCCCCTGCGGCCCCGCTAAGCTTCGCCGTCATCAACCCGACCGTCCTGTTCCGGTCGTTTCAGCGCCTGGAACGCGTAGGCCGCAACATCCTGGAAACGGAACTGACCGGCGGCAACTGCGTGGAGCCCCTCGTCAACGGCGACGAGGCTTACCCGCTCATGCTGCAGGCCATCGAGACATCCCAAAAAAGCATCTACCTGACGACCTATATTTTCGACACGGACGCCACGGGGCGCGCGTTCATCGAAGCACTGGCGCGGGCCGAGGCGCGCGGCGTCGAGGTGCGCGTCCTCATCGACGGGGTGGGCGAAAAATACTCCTGGCCCCTGGCTTCGCGGCTGCTGCGACAGAAGGGCGTCTCCACGGCCCTGTTCATCCCCCCGGCCCTCTTCCCGCCGAATCTGCACATGAACATGCGCAACCACCGCAAAATCCTGGTGGTCGACGGCATCCTGGCCTTCACCGGCGGCATGAACATCAGCCAGAAGCACGTGCTGGACGCCAAGCCCCTCTGGCCGGTCACGGACATGCATTTCATCGTGCGCGGCCCCGTCGTCTCGCAACTGCAGGACACCTTCGTCGACGACTGGCTTTTCACCACCCGCGAACGCATCCACCCGCCCGTGACGGCGGCGGAACCCGCGGGCGACTGCCTCTGCCGGACGGTGATCGACGGGCCGAACCTGCACGAGGACAACCTGAAGACCCTCATCACGGGCATCGTTTCGGCGGCGCAGTCCTCGATCAAGATCATGACCCCCTACTTCCTCCCGCCGGGCACGTTCCTCAGCGCCCTGCAATCTGCCAGGCTCAGGGGCGTGAACGTCGAGGTCATCCTGCCGGCCCGCAACAACCTGCCCTTCGTGCACTGGGCCACGAACCACATCCTGGAGGAGATGCTGCGCTCCGGTATAACGGTGGCCTTCCAGCCGGCACCCTTCTGCCACACGAAGCTCATGCTCGTGGACGGCTGTTACGTGCACCTCGGTTCGGCCAACATGGACAACCGCAGCCTGCGCCTCAATTTCGAGCTGACCCTCGAAGTCCTGGACCGGCATCTGGCCGACCGCCTGACCCGGCACTTCGATACCGTCATGGCCGGAAGCCGCCCCGTGACGCGGCATGAACTGAAATGCCGTTCGCTGCCCGCACGCCTGCGCGACGCGTTCTTCTGGCTCTTCTCGCCCTATCTCTGACCGGGACGGGCGACCTCGCGCCCTCAATAGATTTGACTTTGACGGGCCAGCACCGAAACCGTATGCACAAAGACACCCCACATCAGACCATGATCACAAGGAGGACCGCCGTGAGCAAGGAATTCACCGTTTCCGCGACCTGCCCCAGCTGCGGGCACCGCACCGAAGCGATCCACACCGAGGACGCCATGCGCGAGGCCTTCGGCAACGACGCGACCATCCGCGTGCTCTGCGCCCACTGCCAGGCGAGCTTCGAAATGCCCATGGGGCTGGCCTGCGCCGAATGGGACGACTACTGCAGCGAAATCCCCCTCCCTGCCGACGTCTAGAACCCGAACCAGAGCTGAACCCGCATGATCTTCGTCGCCACACAATGCTCCCAATGCCCCTTCCTGACCTTCGTCGACGGAAGGCGCTCCTGCAACGTCGCATCGCCCAGACAGAGGCCCATCCCCGACGGGGACGACCGCCCGGCCTGGTGCGAGCTGCGCTCCGGCCAGAAAAACGTCCGGGACTTCGCCGGCGCCCAAACCTTCATGGTCGTGACGGCCTGCAACGAGTGCCCCTTCCTGAGCCTGGTGGAGGGGCGGCGCGTCTGCAATGTCGGCCCGCCGAGCCAGCGGCCCATCCCAGACGAGGACGACCGCCCGTCCTGGTGCAGGATGCGCAAGGAGCAGATCATTGTCAGGGATTTCAAATAGGAAGCATCCGGGCGGACCCGCGTCTTTCCTGTTGAAGTGTCGCCCCCTATCTGCTAGACAGAAAAACATTGTCGACTTGCAGGGTGAAGACGGTATGTCCAATTGACAAACCCACCCCTTCACCATAGGGAGAGCCTTTGCAAACTCTTTTTCCGGAAGGAAAAATTTTGAGGAACAACATCTAAGGAGGATTTGAGCATGGCAACAATTGAATTCCAGGGTAAATCTTTCGAAATCGACGAAGACGGTTTCCTGCTGAAGTTCGAAGACTGGTCCCCCGAGTGGGTCGAGTACGTCAAGGACAGCGAAGGCATCGCCGAGATCACCGAAGCTCATCAGCAGATCCTGGACTTCCTGCAGGACTACTACAAGAAGAACGGCATCGCCCCGATGGTCCGCATTCTTTCCAAGTCCACCGGCTACAAGCTGAAGCAGATCTACGAACTGTTCCCCTCCGGCCCCGGCAAAGGCGCCTGCAAGATGGCCGGCCTGCCCAAGCCCACCGGCTGCGTGTAGTTCGATCTTTTTCCGAAAAAAAACCCTGCTCATGGCAGGGTTTTTTTTTGCCTTCGGCACGCCCCCCTCAGTCGGGAGTCCGGCCGTAGATGCCGGCCAGCTCGCGCATCCGTCCGGCCAGGGATGCCGTCATCACCCCGTCCCGAGCCCTCCAGCCCCAGTTCCCTCCGGCCACCCCCGGCATGTTCATGCGCCCCTCCTCACCCAGGCCGAGATAGTCCTGCATGGGAATGACGCACAGCCTGGCCACGCTGCCCAGCGCCATGCGTATAAGGACGTCCGCCGCCTGATCCTCGCGCACCTCGCGCCCGGCATAGGCCGACAGACGCGCGCGCCCCGCGTCGTCCAGCTCCCGCGTGAACCAGCCGCGCGTGGTGTTGTTGTCGTGGGTGCCGGTGTAGACCGCGCAATTCGCCACGACGTTGTGGGGGATGTAGGCGTTCCTGCCCATGTCCGGGGAAAAGGCGAACTGCAGGATCTTCATGCCCGGGAAACCGAACTCCTCCATGACCGCCGTCACGTCCGCGGTGATGACGCCGAGGTCCTCGGCCAGCAGTGACAGGCCGGGAATGCTGCCTGCAAGCTCGTTGAAAAGCCGCCGGCCCGGCCCCGGGATCCACAGACCGTTCTCGGCCGTGGGTTCGCAGGCCGGGACCTGCCAGAAGCCGCAGAACCCCCGGAAATGGTCAAGCCGGACCATGTCGAACCTGCGGCTCTCGTGCGCGAGCCTGCGGCGCCACCACCCGAACCCGTCCCTCTCGTGCCGCTCCCAGGCATAGATGGGGTTGCCCCACATCTGGCCCGTCTCTGAGAAATAGTCCGGCGGGGCGCCCGCGCAGAAGATGGGCAGGCCCTGGTCGTCGAGCTCGAACAGTTCCCGGTTCGACCATACGTCGCAGCTGTCGAGGCTGACGTAGATGGGCGTGTCGCCGATGAGGGACACGCCCCGGGCCGCCGCGTACTCGTGCAGGTTCTCCCAGTGCAGGGCAAAGAGGAACTGCAGATACCTCTCCCGCAGAATGTCGTAGCCGAGCCGTTCACGGGCCTTCGCCAGTTCGACCGGACGGCGCAAACGCAAGCCCTCTGCCCAGCGATACCACGGCGCCCCGCCGTGCTCGCGCTTGAGGGCCGTGAACAGGCAGTAGTCGTCCAGCCAGAAGGACTCCGCCTGGCAAAAGCGCTCGAAGGCCGCGTCGGTCCGCAAACGGGGGAAGGAGTTGTCGAAGACGTGTTCGAGGAGCCTGCCCCGCCAGGACGCCGCCACCGCGTAGTCCACCCGGTCCTGGGGGAACGAGGGCGCCCGGTCCAGTTCCGCCTGGCGCAGCAGACCCTGCCGCACGAGCATGTCCGGACTGATGAAAAGCGTGTTGCCGGCGAAGGCCGAATAGCTGCTGTACGGCGAATTGCCGGCGCCGGCGTTGATGGGCGTCAGGGGCAGCATCTGCCACAGGCTCTGGCCCGCGTCGGCCAGGAAGTCGACGAAGGCGTGGGCCTGGGGACCGAAATCCCCCAGGCCGTGGCGGCACGGCAGGGACGTCACGTGCATCAGCACGCCGCAACGGCGCTGCGTGTTCATGCCCCGCCTCCCTCGGGCAGGAGATAGAGAACACCCAGGGGCGGCAGCACCAGGTTGAGGGAGTACGGCAGGCCGTGCACCGGGATGGGCTCGGCGCGCACCCGGCCCATGTTGCCCATGCCGCTGCCCCCGTAGAGCTCGCTGTCCGAGTTCAGGGCCTCCCGCCACGGCCCGTCGACGCCCACTCCCACGGCGTAGTTTTCGCGCGGCACGGGCGTGAAGTTGCAGACCACAAGCACCGATCTGCCGGAACTGTCGCGGCGGAAGAAGCTGAGCACGCTCTGGTCGGAATCGTGGCAGTTTTCCCAGGCGAAACCGGCCGGGTCGAAATCCAGCTCGTGCAGGGCCGCGCATTCCCGGTAAAGCCGGTTCAGGTCCCGCACCCAGGCCCGGATGCCGTCATGGGCCGGGAAGCGCAGCAGATCCCAATCCAGGGCCTGGTCGTGATTCCACTCGCCCCACTGTCCGAACTCCGCGCCCATGAAGAGCAGCTTCTTGCCCGGCAGACCGTACATGTACCCGAAAAGCGTGCGCAACCCGGCCATCTGCTGCCAGTAGTCCCCAGGCATCTTGGAGATGAGGGACTTCTTCCCGTAGACCACCTCGTCATGGGAAAGGGGCAGGACGAAATTCTCGGCATAGGCGTACCACAGGGCAAACGTCAGCAGGTTGTGGTGGAATTTACGGTAGATGGGGTCGAGTTCCATGTAGGCCAGGGAATCGTTCATCCAGCCCATGTTCCACTTGAGGCCGAAGCCCAGCCCACCCAGATAGACGGGCTTGGAGACCATGGGCCAGGAGGTGGATTCCTCGGCGATGGTCTGCACGTCCGGGAACTCCTCGTAGACCGCCTTGTTCAGTTCGCGCAGGAGCTCAATGGCACCCAGGTTCTCCCGGCCGCCGTGACGGTTGGGGATCCACTCGCCGTGCTCGCGCGAATAGTCGAGGTAGAGCATGGAGGCCACGCCATCCACGCGCAGCCCGTCGAGGTGAAACTCGCGCACCCAGTACATGGCGTTGCAGATCAGGAAACCGGCCACCTCGTAGCGGTCGTAGTTGAAGATGGCGCTCTTCCACTCGGGATGGAAGCCCTGGCGCGGATCGGCGTGCTCGAACAGGGCCGTGCCGTCGAAATTGGCCAGGCCGTGGGCGTCCATGGGGAAATGCCCCGGCACCCAGTCGAGGATAACGCCGATGCCCTGGCGGTGCAGATGGTCCACGAGATAGCGGAAATCCTGGGGACAGCCGTAGCGGCTGGTCGGCGCGAAATACCCCGTGCTCTGGTAGCCCCAGGAGCCGTAGAAGGGGTGTTCGGCCACGGGCATGATCTCGACATGGGTGAAACCGGCGTCCCTGACGTAGTCCGCCAGCTCGTGGGCCATGCGGCGGTAGTTCATGAAGTTGCCGTGCTCGTCGCGACGCCAGGACCCCAGATGCACCTCGTACACGGACCAGGGGCTGTCCAGGGAGTTCTGCCGCCAGCGCGTGGCCATCCACTCCCCGTCCCCCCACTCGTACTGCAGGTCCCAGATGACGGAAGCCGTGGCCGGGGGCTCCTCGCTGAACAGGGCGAAGGGGTCGGCCCGCTCGGCCTCCCCGCCCGGCCAGGACAGGTAGTATTTGTAGCGCTGGCCGTGCGTTGCACCGGACACGAAACACTCCCACACGCCCGAACTGTCGGCGCGCAGGCTCATGGGCGCAGCGGTCCGGTCCCAGCCGTTGAAATCCCCTACCACCGAAACGAATGCGGCATTGGGCGCCCAGACCACGAACCGCGTGCCGGCCGAGTCCGGCCCCAGGGATTCCGGGTGGGCCCCGAAGTGCTCGTAGAGCCGGGTGTGCCGGCCCTGCTTGAAGAGATATATGTCCAGATCGCCGAGACTGCGCCGTGCATCCATAGAACACCTCCGGATATTCGAAGTTCACGATAGGGAAGAGACAGGCGCATTGGCAAGGAAAGAAGCTTTTCGACGCCGAAAAGGTGAAAAAAAAAGCGCGGTCGACGCCGCGCTTTCAGTCACCGACCGTAAGGATCGATCCTAGTGGTGGTGTTCGTTCATGCCTTCCTTGATGCGGTACAGCGCGGCGATGACGATGGCCGCGAGGTACGTGAAAATTCCGATGACTCCGATGAAGCCCTGCACCGTGCTGTGCATCATGTTCCCGAAAAGCTCTCCCAGCATGACATCCTCCTCGTAACGTGTCCCGGCAAGTCGTATGTGGAACTTTTCACAACCATATCTTGACCGAAAAAGTCAAGGAAAAAGGGCGGTGCGGCCTTCCCGGACCCGGCCGGGAAGGTCGCGTCATCCTCACGCCGACGCCACTTCCTCGAAAAAGGTGTCACGCTCGACCGGGGTGAAACCCGTGGCCGCGATGGTCTCCACCAGCTCGGACACCGTCAGCCCCTTGGGCGTGTCCGCGCCGGCGGCGTGGCCGATCTTCTCCTCCACGATGGTCCCGTCGAAATCGTCGGCCCCGGCCCACAGGGCCATCTGGGCGGCCTTGATGCCGGCAAAGGCCCAGTAGGCCTTGATGTGCGGGATGTTGTCCAGGAACAGGCGCGCCACGGAGATGGTCCGCAGGTACTCCTCGCCCGTTGGCCCCGGCACGCCCAGGGCGTTGTTGCGCGATTGGTAGGCCAGGGGGATGAAGACGATGAAACCAGGCTTCTCGTCCTCCAGGGCGCGCAGGCGCTCCATGTGGTAGATGCGGTCCTCCCAGGACTCGATGTGCCCGAAGAGCATGGTCGAGTTGGTCTTCATGCCCATGTCGTGGGCCAGGCCGTGGATATGCAGCCAGCGGTCCGCCGTGACCTTCTCCGGGCAGAGCCTCTCGCGCATGGCCGGAGAAAAGACCTCTGCGCCGCCGCCGGGCAGGGCGTCCAGGCCCACAGCCCGCATCTCCCGCAGCACCGTGGCCTCGTCCGTGCCCAGCGTGTCCGCGAAATGGGCGACCTCCACGGCGGTGAAGGCCTTGACCACGGCGTTCGGCCGCACTTCCTTGCACAGGGCCAGCAGGTCCAGATAATACTGATAAGGCAGGTCGGGGTTGAGACCGCCGGTGATGTGGATCTCGCGGATGGGCTCGTCGATGCGGTCCATGAGGCGTTTGCGGGCCTCTTCCAGGGAATAGGTGTACCCGCCCTCCTCCCCGGCCTTCTTGAAGAAGGCGCAGAA
>DPKT01000348.1 GCA_003542385.1 Desulfomicrobium sp. | reverse complement strand
CAAGGCCGCCATCCGCGCCGACGGCGACCGCCTGGCCGCGGAAGCGGGCGGGACCGTGGAGTGGTCCGAGTCCCTGCTGGATCAGGTGGCCAACCTGGTCGAGACGCCGCGGGCCATGCTCGGCGGCTTTCACGAAAAATTCCTGGAACTCCCGGCCGAGGTCCTGCTGACGAGCATGGAAACCCACCAGAAGAGCTTCGGCCTGCGCGGTGCGGACGGCAAGCTCCTGCCGTACTTCCTGACCGCGGCCAACATCGAGTCCCGCGAGCCCGCCCTGGTCCGCAAGGGCTGGGAGAGGGTCCTGCGGGCCCGCCTGGAGGACGCCCGCTTCTTCTGGGAGGCCGACTGCTCCGCCACCTTCGAGCAGTGGCTGGACAAGCTCGACAAGGTCATCTTCATCGGCCCCCTGGGCACCATGGGCGACAAGACCCGCAGGCTCGAAAAGCTCGCCGCGTCCATCGCCGCCCGCATCGCGCCGGAATTGTCCGCGGACATGGCGCGCGCCGGCCGCCTGTCCAAGGCCGATCTCGTGTCCGAGATGGTCTACGAGTTCGACGACCTGCAGGGCAAGATGGGCGGCATCTACGCCCGCATGAAGGGCGAGGGCGAGACCGTGGCCCGGGCCCTCTACGAGCAGTACCTGCCCGCGGGCCAGGATTCACCGCTGCCCGGGAACATGGCCGGCGTCATCCTGTCCCTGGCCGACAAGCTCGACAACCTGGCGGGCTGCTTCGGCCTGGGCATGATGCCCACGGGTGCGGCCGACCCGTACGCCCTGCGCCGCAACGCCCTGGGCGTGTGCCGCATCGTCCTCGAAAAGGGCCTGACCCTGGATCTCGCGGATCTGCTGCGCGAGGCCCAGGCCGGGTACACGGGCGTGGAGTGGAAGCTTGAGCCCGCAGAGGCCCTGGACAAGCTCATGGACTTCTTCGGCCAGCGCCTGCGCGCCTACTGGAACGCCCAGGGCGTGCAGACCCTGGTCCTGGAGGCGGCCATGGCCCCCGGCTTCGCCGACATCTTCGAGACCTGGCGGCGGGTCGAGGCCCTGGCCGACTTCAGCCGCGAGGCGGATTTCGAGGCCTCGGTCCTGACCTTCAAGCGCGCGGCCAACATCATCCGCAAGCAGGCCGGCCAGGAACTCTCGGGCCAGATCCGCGAGGATCTGCTCGAAGGGGAGGCGGAGAAGGCCTTCTGGACGGCTCTGCAGGGCGTCGAGCCCGAATGGGCCCGCCTGGCCGAGGCCGGCGACTACCCGAAGATGCTCGCGCTGCTGGGCGTCCTGCGCCCGGTGGTGGACGGCTTCTTCGACGGCGTCATGGTCATGTGCGACGACGAGGCCCTGCGAACCAATCGTCTGAACCTGCTGCAAAGGCTGGTCACGACCCTGGGACGGGTGGCCGATTTCGGAAAATTCCAGGTCTAGGCCGTTCTGCAGGCTTGACAGCTTCCGAAAGCATCGGCTACAGCCACCGGATTGCAGAGACATCTTATTACTGACTGAAACACGCGTATATTTTTGAAAGGAGTTTTATCTTGGCCAATCACAAGTCTGCCCTCAAGAGACACCGCCAGAGCCTGAAGGCCCGCGAGCGCAATAGAATGATGAAAACCCGTGTGAAGAACGCCATGAAGGCCGTGCGCACCGCCATCGAGTCCCAGGACCAGGATGCCGTGACCGCCGCCCTGAAGGCCGCCACCACGGTTCTGGACAAAGCCGCGAGCAAGAAGGTCGTCCACTGGCGCACCGCCGCCCGGAAGATTTCCCGTCTTTCCCTGGCTGCGAACAAGATCTAGCCATACGCACCCGATTCAGTCACGAAAGCCCGTCATGATGCTGCATGACGGGCTTTTGCATTTTGGTGCCCCGGCAGTCATGGGGGCTACGCCCATAGGTCCTATACGACCTTTGGGACCTATGGCTTCCCTCCTCGATTGACAGCCCTTGTGTCATCGGGTTATCGATTATCGTTCGATTCGTCCGGTTTTCCGGGTTCACCCTCACACGTTTCGGAGGTCTGCATGAAAGCGGCGAAGTGGGTCGTTGCACTTGTTGTCACCCTGTTGTCCGGCGGTCCGGCCCTGGCGGCCGACGCGATCAGGATCGGCGCCATCTTTTCCGTGACCGGCCCGGCCTCCTTTCTGGGCGAGCCCGAGAGGAACACGCTCGTCATGCTGCAGGACAAGGTCAACGCGGCCGGCGGCGTGAACGGTCAGCAGGTCGAGGTCATCGTCTACGACGACGAGTCCGACGTGAACAAGTGCGTCATGGCAGCCAAGAAGCTCCTGGACCAGGACGGCGTCAGCGTGGTCATCGGCCCGAGCATTTCCGGCAATACCCTGGCCATCTCCAAGTTCTTCTCCTCGGCCGAGGTGCCGCTGGTGTCCTGCGCGGCCGCCGAGAAGATCGTCAAGCCCGTGGACCCGTGGGTCTTCAACACGCCGCAGCTGGACCGCCACGCCGTGACCAAGATCCTCCAGAACGCCAAGGCCAAGGGTTTCGCCAAGCTGGCCATCCTGACGGTTTCCGACGGCTACGGCCAGGCCGGCCGCGCGGTCCTGAACGAACTCATCCCGGCCGGGGGCTTCCAGCTCGTGGCCGACGAGGTCTACGGGCCCAAGGACACGGACATGACCGCCCAGCTGACCAAGATCAAGGGTGCCTCGCCCGACGCCATCATCTGCTGGGGCACCAACCCCGGACCGGCAGTGGTGGCCCGCAACCGCGTGCAGCTGGGTCTGACCACGCCGCTGTACATGAGCCACGGCGTGGCCTCGGACAAGTTCATCGAACTGGCCGGCGACGCGGCCGAAGGGCTCATCCTCCCGGCCGGTCGCCTGGTGGCCGTGGACCTGGTCCCGGCGGACCATCCCCAGAAGCCGGTCCTGGACGCCTATGTGGCCGACTACGCCAAGGCCTACAACGCCCCGGTCTCGTCCTTCGGCGGGTATGCCCACGACGCCTTCGCCGTGGTCCTGGAGGCCGTGCGCAAGGGCGGTTCGGCCAAGGCGGCCGACATCCGCGACAACCTGGAGAAGATCGCGGGCTTCGCCGGCGTGTCGGGAGTCTACACCTACGGTCCCGAGAACCACAACGGGCTTGACGAGAGCGCCTTCATCATGGTCACCATCAAGAATGGGACCTGGAACGTGACCGAGTAGAACCGCAACGTCCGAACGGGCCGACGGATGGAAGCGTCCGCCGGCCTTTTTCTTGGGAAAACATGGACCCGTCGAGCCTCCTGCAGTACCTCATCACCGGCCTGACCCTGGGCAGCACCTACGGCCTGACGGCGCTGGGGTTCACCATCATTTTCAACACCACGGGCGTCATCAACTTCGCCCAGGGCGAGTTCGTCATGCTCGGTGGCATGATGAGCGTCTACTTCACCCGCGTCCTGGGCCTGGGCGAACCCGTGGCCGTGGTCCTGGCCGTGGTCGGGGCCACCGTGGCCGGGGCTTTGGTTGAGCGCCTGGCCATCCGGCCCGTGCGCGACTGCCCGACCATCAACCTGATCATCATCACCATCGGCGTGTCCATCCTCATCCGCGGCCTGGC
>DPKT01000132.1 GCA_003542385.1 Desulfomicrobium sp. | reverse complement strand
CCATCCCGACCATCGGCATCGGCGCAGGCGCGGCCTGCGACGGCCAGGTGCTGGTCTGGCACGACACCCTGGGCATGTTCGACCGTTTCACGCCCAAGTTCGTGAAGAAGTTCGAGACGCTGGGCGTCAAGGCCAAGGAGGCCGTCGGGGCGTACGCCCGCGAGGTGCGGGAGGGGACGTTCCCGGGTCCGGAGCATACCTTCACCATGAACGAGGCCGAGTTGAAGCGGATTTACGGGGACGGCTGAGGCTGTCCTTTTGTCGCGTTCGCTGCTAGGCTCCGCGCAGATTTTCGGCATACACCATCAGGAGGAAAGCATGCTGCCCAAGATCAACCGTCGGCAATGGCCGCGCCACGAGAAGCAGTATCTGGTGCAGATATCCACGTCCCTCGCGTCCGGCTCGGCCCCGGCCACGGTTTCCAATTTCAGCCGCGGAGGGTTGTGCTTCCTGTACACCGAAGCCCTGGACAAGGGAGCGAGCGTCATGATCCGCCTGCCGCAGGATCTGATCGGCCTGGCGCGCGACGTGCGGGCCAAGGTCAAATGGTGCGTGCCGTCCCACACCGGAGGCTACGCCGTCGGGGTGCAGTACGTGGAACCCCTGCGCTGGACCCGCTACGAGTGAGGCTTTGCGCCGCTTCGGCGCGCTGCAGGCGGAGCGGAATCCCCCGGGAGAGGAATTTCCCGCGGGGATTTTTTCATGCGCAAGGATTTCGCGGTGAGAAGCGGGGAGGTGGAAGCGGCCGGACAGGCGTTGATTCCCGAGAAAAGGCATGGATTCCCGCCTTCGCGGGAATGACATCATGCCTGCACGGCATTTCGGGCCGAATGTCTCAGGGCTGTTCGGGGATGCGCAGCCTGGACACGGCCAGGGCGCTGGCCGCGCACATGGCCATGCCGAAAAGGACGAAGCACAGGGCGAAGCTGAAGGTCTCGCCGCCCCAGGCCAGCAGGGCCGGCATGAAACCTGCTCCGATGACGGAGGTGCACATGACCGTCAGGGACACGGACAGGTCGTTGGTCGCCTTGGGGCAGACCAGGGACAGGACGGCGAAGCCCACGGGGAAGAAACAGACCACGAAGACGGGCTGCAGGGTCAGCATGGCCACGGTCCACCACAGGGGGCCGTACCCGGACAGGGCAGTGGCCGCGCCGGTGCCGACGAGGCACAGGGCCAGGGTGCGGCGGTAGCCGATGCGGCGGATGATCCAGCCCGTGGCGGGCAGGAAGGCCAGTGAGGCGATGCGCGAGCAGCCCAGAATGATGTTGGCCGTCTCGCGGCCGACGCCTTTTTCCTGCACCAGGAAGGCCGGCACGAGGTTGTAGACGCCGACCTCCACGCCCACGGCCAGCACGAAGAGCAGGACCATGATCCAGAAGGCCGGCCGGGTGACGATGACCTTGACGTTTCGAAGGACCGGGGGCATGCCCGGCCGCACCGTGCGCGGGCCACGCAGGGCGTAGACGGCCGCCAAGAGCAGGCACAGCGCGCCGAGCAGCCGGAACAGGGCCGGGTATCCGGCCGAGCCCATGAAGGCTTCGGCCACCAGGGGCGAGGCGATGAAGGCCAGGTTCGGGGCCATTTCATGCACGGCGAAGGCCTGCCCCCAGTGGGCCGTGGGCGTGACCTCGGTGATGGTCACCACGCCCGAGGGCATGTACAGCCCGGCCCCGGCGCCCATGAGCAGGATCCAGACCGAGAAGCCGAAAAACGAGTCGCAGCCCGCGAGGCCCAGGAGGCCCAGGCCGATGCAGGCCACCGAGGCGACGATGGTTCCCTTGTGCCCGAGGCGCGCCGAGACGAAGCCCGCGCAGAGCACCGCGAGGCTGTAGCCGCCCGAGAGGAAGATGAAGAGGTTGGCGCTGGCGGCCAGGCTGCGGCCGAGGTGGTCGGAGATGGGCAGGAGCAGGGGGCCGAAGAGGGTCCGGGCCAGGAAGTTGGCGAAGAAGACCGTGGTCAGCAGCGTCAGGGCCGGCAGGGACGGGGCGAAGGGGGATATTTTTTCAGGGGCTGGGTTCATGGCTTAACAACTGCAAGGAAAGTTTGTATTCGCCCGACTGGCGTAAAGGGAACATCCGATACGTGCAATGAACCGCAAAATCAACACAAACCGGGAGGTTCACGTGCCTCGACATATCATCAACATTCTTTTCGCCCTGGCCATCGTGCTGGGAGGCGCCTTGGGCGCGCAGGCCGACGACCTGACGGACAGGATTCAGCAGCGCTACGATTCGCTGCAGTCCTTCCGCGGCTTTTTCCTGCAGAAGCTGACCAACGCCTCCAGCCGGGAGGTCCAGGAGCGCCTGGGCAACATCGCCTTCGCGCGGCCCCGCTTCATCCGCTGGGAAACGACCAGCCCCGAAAACGAACTGCTCATCATCGGCAAGGACACGGTCTGGGAATACTTCCCCGACGAGGAGACGGTCTACCGCTACACGGTGGAGCAGGTCCTGAGCTCCAAGACCATGATCCGCTTCCTGTCCGGCGAAGCCAACCTCAAGGACGATTTCAAGGTCCAGGACATGGGCATGGACGGCGAATTCCGCCACCTCAAGCTCATCCCCAAGGAGCCCGAGCCGAATCTGGTGGAGGGCGAGGTCTGGGTGCGGCCGGGTCAGGACATCATGGAGCGCATCAAGCTGGTGGATTTCTTCGGCAACGTGAACGAACTCGAACTGACGGGTCTGGAGCTCGACGTACCCGTGGACGAGAAGGAGTTCACCCTGGTCCCGCCCAAGGGGACGGAGATCATCGAAGGGCTGAAGGAAGAATGAGACAACGGGGCCCGGAGTTCGAACGAACTCCGGGCCCCTTCGGTTTTGTTCAGACGGCCAGGAAGCGCAGGTAGAGGTCGCCCCGCCACGGACCCAACCGGCGCCCCATCCCGCGCAGGCGGATGGGCCTGCCGACCACGAAGTCGGGGGGCAGGGTCACGTCGATGGTGCGCGGCTCCGGGCTGAATCGGTGTTTGATCTGCACGCGCAGGGTCGTGCCGGGGATGAGGGAGCGGGCGGGCATGCGCACGGTCTGGCTGTCGTCGAGCTGGCGCGCCGCCCAGTCCTTGACCGAGGCCACGAGCCCCCGGCCCAGATTGAAATTCAGGGCGCGCTCACCCCATTTCACCTTGAGGCTTTTCGTCCGGATGGGTTCGGCAGGTTCCGTGCCGGGCTCCATGCCGCGCTTGAGCCTGCTGAAGATGTCCTCGAAGACCTGCTTGGCGAAGGGGTCGTTCAGGATGTCCCGCAGCACCTCCTCCTGCCTGGCCGAGAACCCTCCGTAGGGGCGGCCGCCGCGCTTGATCTTGGCCTCCTCTTCCTGGCGGATGGTCTCGGCGCTGTAGCGCCGCCCGCCCTCGGCATCGCCCTCGGGCTCGGCCGGACGTTCCAGGTTCTTCTTCAGCAGCACGTAGGCTTCGTTCAGACGGGTGAAACGCTGGGCCGCGCGCGCGTCGCCGGGGTTCAGGTCCGGATGGTACCTGAAGGCGAGGCGGCGGTAGCTGGCCTTGATCTCGTCGAGGGTCGCGCCGGGCGAAACCTCCAGCAGGGAATAGCACTCGGACAGGCGCATCAGCTCTCTTCCGTCTTCCCGCACAGATCGGCGACGCGCAGGGCGCCGGCCTCGTCCTCGCGGCCGCTCTTGGCCAGGCCGGTGTCTTGCACGTAGGCCAGGCCGACGCGAACGAACTCGGCATGCCCGCTCTCGGCCACGATGCCCGGGCAGTAGTCCTGGGCCAGCTCCCAGCTCACGGCGTCGGCCAGGTTGCCGCGGAAAAACGGCCAGGCGCGGCAGACGTCGGGTTTGGCCGGATGCACGGTGCAGGCCTTGTCGCGGTCGAAGAAGACGCAGTAGCCGTCGTCGCCGCAACGCAGGACCGTCTTCTTGCCCTGGGGCTCGGTGTAGCGCTCGCGGAACTGGGCGACGTCAAGGCCCAGGAATGCGGCCAGGCGTTCCTGTTCCGGGGCCGAAGCCACGATGCCTCCCCGGCCCTGGCAGCAGTGGCCGCACATGCGGCAGTCGAATACGGATATGGTCATGTTCGTTCCTCGCGTGGCCCCGACTTCAACCACAAGGGGCCGCCTTTGGCAAGGCCCGGCCCTTGACCTCTCGGCCCGCCCGGGGCTAGCACTTCGGCCAGCACAACGTCATCACAAGGATCGCCCATGAAAACCCGCATGCAACGAAGCGAAGCACGATACGTCTGGGACATGCACGACGTCTTCACCCTGGGGGCACTCGGCCACAGCCGGCGCATGGACATGCACCCGGAAGGGATCGTGACTTACATCGTCGACCGCAACATCAACTACACCAACGTCTGCGTCTCGGGCTGCAAGTTCTGCGCATTCTTCAAGGGCCCGGGCGACGAGGGCGGCTACGTCCTGTCCACGGACGAGATCCTGGCCAAGGTGCAGGAAACCGTGGATCTGGGCGGCTATCAGATTCTCCTGCAGGGCGGCATGAACCCCGACCTGCCCCTGGCCTGGTACGCGGACCTCCTGCGGGCTCTGAAGGCGAGTTTCCCGCAGGTGGCTGTGCACGGCTTCTCGCCTTCGGAAATTTTCTACCTGAGCGGCAGGGAGTCGCGCCCCGTGGCCGACATCCTGACGGAACTGCGCGCGGCCGGCCTCGACTCAATGCCCGGCGGCGGAGCCGAAATCCTGGTCGACGAGGTCAGAGACCGCGTCTCCCCGCGCAAGTGCTCGGCCGACCAGTGGCTCTCGGTCATGGAGACGGCCCACGGCCTGGGCATGCGCACCACGGCGACCATGATGTTCGGCCAGGGCGAGACCTTCGACCAGCGCATGGAGCACCTCGACCGCCTGCGAGACCTGCAGGACCGCACGGGCGGCTTCACGGCCTTCATCCCCTGGACCTTCCAGCCCCGCAACACGCGCATGCCGATGCCCGAGACCTCGTCCCACGAGTACCTCAAGTTCCTGGCCCTGTGCCGCCTCTATCTCGACAACATCGACAACATCCAGGCCTCCTGGGTCACGCAGGGGCCCATGGTCGGCCAGCTGGCCCTGCTGTGGGGCGCCAACGACATGGGCTCGACCATGCTGGAGGAGAACGTCGTGGCGGCCACGGGCGTGCACTTCCGCCTGCCCGAGGCCGAACTGCGCGCCCTGGTGCAGAAGGCCGGCTTCACCCCCCGGCGGCGGACCATGGACTACACCCTGTGCGAGGAGGTCGCGTGAGCTTTCTCTCCCTTGAGCAAATGCCCCTGTCCGAGGTGTCGGAGCGCACCGCGCGCCTGCGCCTGCACCTGAACACGCTGAACCCGGCCGCGTCCGGGATCCTCGTCTTTTCGCGGCTGGCGCTCTACCACCTGACCGGCGCCTGGGTCAGCGGCGTGCTGTGGGTGCCCATGGACGGCGAGGCCGTGCTGCTGTGCCGCAAGGGCATCGAGCGGGCGCAGCTCGACTCGCCCATGAGCCGCATCGTCGAGTTCAAGTCCTATTCCCAGTTGCCCGCGCTGCTGCAGGACGCGGGAGTTCCCATGGGCGACGAGGTGGCCGTCGAGATGTCGGGTCTGACCTGGTCCATGGGCGAACTGCTGCGCTCGAAGCTCCCCGGCGTGGTCCTGGTGCCCGGCGACACGGCCATGGCCTGGACCCGGGCCGTGAAGACGCCGTGGGAGCTGGCCAAGCTGCGCCTGGCCGGGGAGCGGCACGACAAGGCCCTGAACGACACCCTGCCGAACTTGATCCGCCCCGGCATGACCGAGCGCGAGATCGCTCTGGCCGTGTGGGACGCCTTCTACAGCCACGGCCACCAGGGCATGATGCGCATGCAGAACGCGGGCGAGGAGATTTTTCTGGGTCATGTGGCGGCCGGCGACTCGGCCAACTACCCGACGGTCTTCAACGGTCCCCTGGGCCTGCGCGGGGCGCACCCGGTCCTGCCGTTCCTGGGCTACGCCGGCAAGGTCTGGCAGCGCGGCGAGCCCCTGGCCTTGGACTGCGGCTTCTGCCTCGAGGGCTACCACACGGACAAGACCCAGGTGTACTGGGCCGAGGAGTCCGTCATCCCCGAGGAGGCCGACCGGGCCCAGGATTTTTGCCTTCAGATACAGGAGCACCTGGCCAGCCGGCTGGTCCCCGGGGCCGTGCCGGCGGTGCTATATCGCGACTGCATCCGCATCGCCCTGTCCAACGGGATGGGCGAGGGCTTCATGGGCCTGGGGCGCAACAAGGTCGGGTTCCTGGGCCACGGCATCGGCCTGGCCATCGACGAGTGGCCCGTCATCGCCCCGACCTTCGACCGTCCCCTGGAAGAGAACATGGTCCTGGCCCTGGAGCCCAAGATCGGCATCGCGGGGCTGGGCATGGTCGGCGTGGAGAACACCTTCGTGGTCACGCCGGAGGGCGGCAGATGCCTGACGGGCGAGCGCTTCGGGCCGACGTTCCCCGCCTAGGCGGGACTGGCGGCGGGGCCCGGATTGTGGCATGAATGGAAAATACGGATCGAAACACTCGTTCCATCGAGGAATAATGACCCCGAAACGCAAGCTCTGGCTCATCGACGCGAGCTACATGTTCAACGCCCGCCACAGCGTGCGCAGCGGCTACGAGTTCAGTTACCTGCGCCTGCGCCAGTACCTGGAGCAGGACGGCCCCATCTGGCGGGCCTACTACCTGAATTCCACGCCCAACCCGCCCTCGGACGGGCAGGACAATTTTCACCGCTGGCTGCGCAGCGGCCCGCCCATGGGGCCCAAGATCATCACCAAGTTCTACGGCCTCAAGCAGCAGCGGGCCGACAAGGCCTATTGCGAGGAGTGCGGGCAGAAGGTCTCCCTGCGCTGTCAGAACCAGAACGGCGAAACCACCCACCGGGTCTTCAACGAGATCCAGAAGGGCGTGGACGTGGGCATCGCCACCCTGTCCCTCATCCATCAGCGCAACTACGACACGCTGCTCCTGTCCTCTGGCGACTCCGACCTGCTCGACGCCGTGGAGCACCTCTCGGAGCAGGGCAAGACCATCGAACTCGCGGTTTTCCGCGACGGTGTATCCTCGGAGTTGCAGTGCAGGGCCGACCGCATTCACTGGATCAACGATTTCGCGACCGAAGTGGACAACGCAACCCGCGAGCAGGCGGCTGAGGGCGATAGCGCACAGTCCGGCGCGGCGGAGAGGAGGAACTCATGAGCGGCCTCGAGAAGTTCGTCTCGCAGTACACCATGGGCGAGGAGATCGCCAACAGCATCACTCACGCCGTGGCCACGGGGCTGTCCATCGCCGCCCTGGTGGTGCTCATCGTCTCGGCCGTGTCCCAGGGGGACGCCTGGCACGTGGTCAGCTTCTCCATCTTCGGGTCCACGCTGATCCTTCTCTACCTGGCCTCGACCCTGTACCACGCCATCCCGCTGCCGAGCGCCAAGCGCATCCTCAAGACCCTGGACCACAGCGCCATATTCCTGCTCATCGCCGGAACATACACGCCGTTCATGCTGGTCTCCATGCGCGGCACCACGGGGTGGGTCGTCTTCGCCGTGGTCTGGATTCTGGCCGTGGCCGGCGTGGTCCTCAAATGCTGCTGCGTGTACCGCTTCAAGCGCCTGTCCCTGAGCATCTATCTCGGCATGGGCTGGCTGTGCGTGCTGGTCATGCGCGACATGTACGCATCCCTGCCGGGCACGAGCCTGACCTTGCTGGCCCTGGGCGGCCTGGCCTACACCCTGGGCGTGGTCTTCTACGTCTGGAAGCGCCTGCCCTACAGCCACGCCATCTGGCACCTCTTCGTCATCGCAGGGAGCACCCTGCATTTCTTCTCCGTGCTGCATACCCTCCCGGCCTGATCCCGTGGCCGACTGGTTCGTCTACGTGCTGCGCTGCGGCGATGGCACCCTCTACACCGGCATCTCCACCGACGTGACCCGCCGACTGTCCGAACACGCGTCGGGCGGTCCGAAGGCCGCCCGATACCTGCGCGGCCGCGGCCCCCTGGAACTGGTTTTTTCCGCCCCGGCGGGCAGCAGGTCGCGGGCTCTTTCCCTTGAACTCTGGATGAAGAATCTCCCCCGCGACCGCAAGGAGGCCGTGGTCAGCGGCCGCCTGCCGTGGCCGAAGCCCTGAGCCGATCACCCGTTCCCCCCTGATCCCCGGACATCCCCGCTGCGGGAGCCCTACCCGAACATGAGCACCTGGGGCCTGAATATGAGCAGGGCCCCGATGAGGAGCATGAGCAATCCGCCCAGCAGGCGAGCATAGCGCACGTAGGTCGTGGTCGCGCCCGTGATCTCCAGGGTCAGCATGGCGGCGAAGAAGACGATGAGGTCGTCCAGCATGAAAACGAAGATGTAGAGGACGATGTAGGCGTAATACTTCCAGGTCGGCAGGGCGCTCAGGGAGAGAACCTGCGTGTAGATGGCCGGGAAGCCCGCCGAGCAGACGATCTCGACGAGGTTGACCATGAACGCCAGGAGCGAGATTCCGACCAAGGACAGCAGGAGGCTTTGCTGCCCGATGGCGTTTCGCAGGCGGACGCGGAACTGCCTGCGCCGTACGTCGTCGGTCATCTTGCAGCTTATCTCGGGGTTGAGAAAGGCGTCCGTGACGCTGTACACGCCTCCGGCAAGGGCGATGAGACCGATGGCGATCCTGACCCAGATCACGAGTCCGAAGAAGAGGATGATGTTGAGCCAGGCGGCCATGAACAGAAAATAGACGAAGGCGGAGGCGACGATGAAGACGGAGCCCAGAAGCCACATCCGCGCCCGGTTTCGCATGCCGAGCAAAAGGCCGATGAGGAAGATCAGGGCCCACATGGCGCAGGGGTTGAATCCGTCCAGAAAGCCCATGACCACGGTCAGCATGGGCAGAGAGAAGGAGCGTACGTCGATTTCTCCCGCCAGGGGGATCGTGATGACCCAGGTTTGCTCCGCGGGTCGGGCGGTCTGCGCAGAGCCCTGGACCGGGGGGGCTTTCTCACCCCCGAGGATTTGCCGCACGACGTCGGGGCAATGCCCGGGCAGGCATTTTGCGATCAGCGTCTTGATCATGTCCGGCGTGAAGTTCTCGTCGAACCCCACGACGTACTCGTCTCCGACCACGAGGAACGGCACGGCGGGGGGGTACGCTTTAAGGCGCTCGACAACCTTTTCGAGCAGGTCCATGTTTTCCTGGTTGAAATAGACTTCGTACCGCTCGATGCGCAGATTGCCGTAGCGGTTTTCATACTCCCGCAGGACCTTTTCCTCCTTGGCGCAGTGGGGGCAGCCCTGGCCGTAGAAGAAATGAATGGCAAAGGGGCTCGGCGCTGCCGATACAACGCACGCTGACGACAGGAGAACGAGGAGGAGAAAAAACGGACGCAATTTCATGTTGCCCCGCCTGGGCCGTTTGACGGCCTTTTGCGGCAACATAGCACGCCGTGGGGCCGGGGGCTACGTTTTTGTTTCCGCCGGCACGAGTCCCGGATCGCGCTTCAGGGGCGCAGTTCCGCTTCCAGAGCCTCTTGGAGCTGCCCGCTGGTGAAGAGATCGCGCAGCACCAGGGGGCTTTCGGGACGTTCCTTGGGGAAGATGGCCAGGATGGGGATGGATTTGGAGCCCAGGCTTTCCAGGAGGGCCATGAGCTCAGGGTCGTGGCGGGTCAGGTCCACGCGCAGCAGCGTTGCTTTGAAATCCTTGGCGATGCGGACGCTGTTCTCGGGTTTGAGGACCGTCTTTTCAAGAAACTTGCAGTTGGGGCACCAGTCGGCGGTGAAGTCGAGGATCAGGTTTTCCTGCCCGAGTCGGCTCTGGAACCGGGACATCTCAAAGTTCTGCCAGGGGTCCTGCTGGGCGGTCGGGCGGAAGAGGAGGAGCGAGACGGTGGCCACGAGGGCCAGGCAGGCGGAACGGATGGCCCATCTGCGCAGCCTCGACTGATTCAGGTTGGTGAGCTTCCCCCAAGTCCACGCGGCCACGGCGATGGTCCACAGGAGGATGAGCACGTTCAGGTACGCGGAAGTCGGCAGCAGCCCGAAGAGGTAGACGCAGGTGCCCGCCAGGAGGAAGCCGAGAAGGCGTTCCAGGTGCACCGTCCAGCCCCCCGGCCTGGGCAGGAAGCGGTACAGGCCGGGCATGAGGGCCATGGCCAGGTAGGGCGAGGCCATGCCGAGGCCGATGCAGCTCAGGACCAGGGCGATGATTTTCGGCGGCTGGATGAGGGCCCAGGCCAGGACCCCGCCCAGGAACGGCCCGCTGCAGGGCGTGGCCAGGACGGTCGCCAGGACGCCGGTGGTGAAGGACTCGAGCTTGGGGTGGTGTTTGACCCCGGCGGCCTTGCCCTTGAGATCGATGAGGGGCAGGTCGTAGACGCCGAACAGGCTTAAGGAAAGGGCGAAGACGATGGCCGTCAGGGTGATGATGGCCGAGGGCTGCTGGAATATCTGCCCCCAGGCGATGCCCGTGGCGGCGATGATGCCGGCCAGGATCAGGAAGTAGAGCATCATGCCCAGGGCGAAGAAGAGGTTGTGGGCGCGGAAGGCCAGCCTCTGCTGCATGGGCATGCCGGACGCCGCCGGGATGAAGGAGCGCAGCTTCAGGGTGATGACGGGCAGCACGCACGGCATGAAATTGAGGATCAGCCCGGCCAGGAATGCCAGGCCCGCCGCCTTGGACAGGGTGTGGACTTCGAGTCCCGGGGCGAAATAGCGCGGGCTGAAGGACACGGAGGGCGTCTGCGCCGCGGCGTCCGCAGGCGTGGCGACGGCCGTTTCGGGAAGCGTCTCGGCGGCTCCGGGAGTGGACAGCAGGTATCGGGGCCACCACGGCTGGTCCTCGGCCCGGGGCAGTCCGGCCGGGTCCGTCACCGCGAGTTCCAGGTCCTCCCGCAGGGGTTGGCAGGTGGTGGCCGAGCAGAGCAGGGCGTTCAGGCGGGCCGTCAATTTGGCCGGAGCCTTGGCCATGGGCAGGAAAAAGGGGGTCGGCCCGTTGTAGAGTTCCACGGTCAGGCTCGGGTCGATGGGGTCGGGCCCGGGTTCGGCCGGCGGGTAGAGGGCATTCAGGTCGGCGCCGTCGGCCTGGGCTGTCACGGTGGTAGGGAAGCCCGAAGGCCCCTGGACGTTGCCGTAGGCATGCCACTCGGGGGCGGGGGTGAGCGTCACCACGCCGAGCACCGGGGCTGCGGGGTCGTCGGTGCGGAAGGCCTGCAGGGAGACTTCGTAAGGCCCGGCGGCGCCCGCGGGGGCGGCGAGGTTCAGGACTGCCAGACAGAGCAGGATGAATGCGGCGCGTAGTGTCATGGTTGGGCACGGGTGGCTGAACGTTGTGGCCGAATGCCCCTTTTAGGTGCTTCGGTGGATGGAGGCAAGCGGGGAAAGGCGATTCGGGAGGCGCATCGGCCGGGAAGACTTCCCCGTGTTCACGGGAGACGGAGCAACGGTCAACTGGAAAAAGCCCCTCCGGCGGGACGACGCCGGAGGGGCCTGAAATGACGATGCGGTTACATGGCCATGAGCCGGGCCACGCGGTCCTCGGTGGACGGGTGGGTCGAGAAGAGGCTGGCCAGCCTGGACGCGGTCAGGGGGTTGACGATGAACATGTGCGAGGTGGCCGGGGTGGCCTCCTGCATGGGCACCATGGTCGCGGCCTGCTGCAGCTTCGTCAGGGCGCTGGCCAGGGCCTTGGGCTTGCCGCAGAGCTTCGCCCCGCCCTCGTCGGCCATGAACTCGCGCGAGCGGGACACGGCCATCTGGATGAGCATGGCCGCGATGGGCGCGATGATGGCCATGGCCAGGGCGCCGAAGATGCCGCCCCCGCCCTC
>DPKT01000035.1:8003-8352 GCA_003542385.1 Desulfomicrobium sp. | reverse complement strand
GCAAATCCGACGCCGAGGACAACCTCGACGCCATTGCCCAGTCCCGCGGCATCCCCTGCGATGAAGCGCGGCGTCACATCCCGGACTTCGAGTGATTTGTCCGACATGAATTGTCGGACAAATTTCCCCTAAAGAAAATCCGCACCCTGCCGATTCAGTCATCAAGAGCAATGAAGCAGCCCCGTCAGGCTGCGAATCCAAAGGCAAGGATGCCGACAATCTTTCAAGGAGGAATTACCTATGTCACTCATCATCAACCACAACCTGATGGCCATGACCGCGGCCCGGAACCTTTCCAGCGCCTACGGCAACCTTTCCACCTCGGTGAACCGCCTGTCCTCGGGCCTGC
>DPKT01000035.1:0-7983 GCA_003542385.1 Desulfomicrobium sp. | reverse complement strand
ATGCGCGCCGACATCGCGTCCCTGAACCAGGGTGTGAGAAACGCCAACGACGCCATCTCCATGATCCAGACCGCCGACGGCGCCCTCCAGGTCATCGACGAGAAGCTGATCCGCATGAAGGAGCTGGCCGAGCAGGCCGCCACCGGCACCTACACCTCGGACCAGCGTCTGATCATCGACTCCGAGTATCAGCAGATGGCTTCGGAAATCACCCGAATCGCCAACGCCACGGACTTCAACGGCATCTACCTGCTGAACGGCAACCTGTCCGGCGGCGCGAACGTTTCTGATTGGGCAGGCGCGCATGACGGTACAGGCCTCCAGTCCGTCGGGCCGCTGAAGGTCCACTTCGGCACGGCCAATGACAGCGCCGAGGACTACTACTACATCGCCATCGGCAACTCCACGGCTTCCTCTCTCGGCGTCGGCAATTCCGCAGCAACCACCAGCGACGGATACAGCATCTCGACCCAGGCCAATGCCCAGAAGGCCCTCGACGCCCTGAACAAGGCCATCACCTCCAAGGACAACATCCGCGCCAACTTGGGCGCCCTGCAGAACCGTCTGGAGAACACCATCACCAACCTGACGGTCCAGGCCGAGAACCTCCAGGCAGCGGAGTCCCGGATCTCCGACGTGGACGTGGCCACGGAAATGACCAACTTCGTGCGCAACCAGATCCTGACCCAGTCGGCGGTGGCCATGCTGTCCCAGGCCAACACCCTGCCGCAGATGGCGCTGCAGCTCATGCAGGGATAACGTCCCTGAGCTGACGACGCATTCCCGGCCGGGTCGCGGAAGCGGCCCGGCCTTTTTTCCCTAAAGGGATGGCATCGAGTTTGCTTTAATCTCGGATGCGGACGCACTTCATCCCAAAGCACGCGAGGCCCCATGGCTGACGATCTGACCACCACCCTCACTTCCGGAGCCATACGTTTCACCGGGCTCGGCTCGGGCACGGACTTCGAGTCCATGGTCGACAAGCTGATCGAGGTCGAAAAGACGCACACCAAACGTCTGGAAAGCTGGCGCGCCCAGTGGGAAGCCAAGAGCGACAGCTTCGACTCCCTGTCCACGTCCCTGCTCTCGCTCAAAACGACCTTGGACTCCATGAACACGCCGGACGAATTTCTCGTCAAGCAGGTCGCCTCTTCAAACCCGATGGCCCTGACCGCCACGGCCGGCAGCGCTGCGGAAGAAAGTTCCCATCAGATCGACGTGGTGTCCCTGGCGACCAACGACATGCACATGGGGGCGGTAATTTTTTCCTCGACTGACGAAGTCATCAGCGGGGGCGCATCCGGGACCTTCGCCTTCACCGTCGGCTCCCGTCAGGTCTCCGTGGACGTGACGTCCACCACGACGCTGTCCCAGTTCGCGAGCCTCATCAATTCCGACCCGGACAACCGCAACTCCGTGCGCGCCAGCGTCATCAACGACGGCAGCGGCTACCGTCTGCAGATTCGCAGCATGGACCTGGGTGCAGGCAACGACTTCATCGTCGACGACGCGCTGACTTCTGCGAATTTATTGGCAAACTTTGGAAAGAGTCAGTTCATCGAAACGCAGAACGCGGGCAACGCGCAGCTCCGCGTGGATGGCTTCCCGATCATCCCCCCAACCCAGACTGCGGACATTCTCAAGACAACCGTGGCCGGCGCAGCCTCCACCGACGTGGTGTCCGCCAGCGGCGGGACATTCAAATTCGCATATGCGGGCAACATCCACTCCATCACCGTTTCGGCCACCGACACCTGGGCCGACCTGGCGGCGAGTATCAACGCGGCCGCAGGCATCACCGCCTCGACGGCCGATACCGCCGAAGGCCTCGAATTCACCCTGACCGGAGCGCCGGGCTCGAACAACCAGATTTCCATCATCAATTCCCCGGGGACAAGCATCGAGAATCTGCAAGGCCGGCATTTCACCCAGATGCAGGGAGCCACGGACGGATACATAGAGCGGGCAAGCAATGCCGTCTCCGACATCATTCCCGGCGTGACCATGAACCTGACCAGCACGGGAAGTTCGACGCTCACCACCAGCCTGGACCCTGAGTCCGTGACCCTGAACGTCCAGACCTTCGTCGAATCCGTGAACGCGGTGCTGCTGCAGATAAAGGAGCAGACCCAGGTCAAGACGGTGGGCGCCAACGTGTCCGGCTCCCTGCTGACGGGCAACTACGGGCTGCAGATGATCCAGCAGAAGATCAAGAACATTCTGGCTGAAAAGGGAGTGGGCTTCGACTACGACATGGACCCCCTCATCTCCCTGGGCAGCATCGGCATCACCACGGACACCAGCGAAGGCTCCTCCACCTTCGGACTCCTGAAGCTGGACCAAAGCGCCTTCTCCGCCGCCCTGACCTCGAACCCCGACGCCGTGGCCCGCCTCTTCAGCGCGGACTACTATCCGTCCACCAAGGAGGTGGTGAACGGGCAGGCCGTGGAATCCTCCAATTTCAAGTTCGACTCCTACGTCAAGGGCAT
Source organism: Desulfomicrobium sp. (assembly GCA_003542385.1). Taxonomy (GTDB): domain Bacteria; phylum Desulfobacterota; class Desulfovibrionia; order Desulfovibrionales; family Desulfomicrobiaceae; genus Desulfomicrobium. Next base: position 5,494 of record DPKT01000035.1, on the reverse strand, counting down.
TACCGGCGCCGGAGATTTCTCCGTGTCCTACACGGTGGACGCCGGAGGCAACATCACTGCCGCGAGCATCAACGGCTATGCCGCAAGCGTCGACGGCAACAAGATTGTCGCCGCAGGCGACGGCAACATTGCCCGCGGTCTGTCCGTGGAGATTCTGAACCTCACGGCGGGCTCCTACTCCGGGCAGGTCCAGATCAAGTCCGGCAAGGCCGAGGAATTGTCGCAGGAAATCAAAAAACTGACGGACCCCCTGACCGGTACCCTGGAGATTCTCAAGAACAACTACCAGGACATCATGGACTCCATCGACGACAAGATCGCCTACGAGGAGCGGCGGTTGGCGCTGATGGAGCGCACCCTGCGGCTGCGCTTCGCCAACCTCGAGGCGGTCCTTGGCAATTACGACAACATTTCGACCCAGCTCAGCTCGCAAATCAAGAGCCTCCCCGGCTCGTCCAGCAGTTAAGGAGTAAGCAGTGCACAAAGCCGCAAACGCATACATGCAGACCCACGTCACCACCACGACCCCGGGACACCTCGTGGTCATGCTCTACGACGGGGCCATAACCTTCCTCGAACAGGCCAAGCAGGAGATCGCGGCCAATAACTTCGCCAAGAAAGGCATCCTCATCTCCCAGGCCCTGGACATCATCGCCGAGCTCGACGGCTCCCTGAACAACGAGAAAGGCGGGGAACTCGCCCAGAACCTCCACCGCCTCTACATGTACTGCAACACCCGTCTGCTGCGGGCCAACCTGAAGATGGACACGGCCATCATCGACGAGGTCATCGGCATCCTGTCATCCTTCCGCTCGGCCTTTGCCGAGATTTCCAGGACGCAGCCCCATCCCGCGCCACCCAAGGCTTCTGCCTACTACGCACGCTGACCCGCCGATGCGAGGCGTCGTCAAGGCACGCATTCTGCAACCGTTCACCGGGACATCACCTCAACCGGGAACGCGTGCATGTGCGGCATAGCCGGCTTTTTCAACCCCAGCGGAATAACTCCAGATACGAACATCCTCGGCGCCATGGCCCAGGCCATCGCCCATCGCGGCCCCGACCACCAGGGGCTGCACCAGGACGAGCGTTGCGCACTGGCGTCCAGGCGCCTGGCCATCATCGACCTGCCGGGCGGCAACCAGCCCCTGGTCCACGAACCGTCGGGCATGATCCTGGTCTTCAACGGCGAGATCTACAACTACCAGCCCCTGCGGGTCGAGCTCGCCAGCCTCGGCCATCATTTCCACACCCGCTCCGACTCGGAAGTGCTCCTGGCCGCCTATGTGCAATGGGGCGAAAAATGCCTGGACCGGCTGGCGGGGATGTTCGCCTTCGCCGTCTGGAACCCCGCAACCCGGCGCCTGTTCCTGGCCCGGGACCGCATGGGGAAGAAACCGCTCTTCTATGCAGCCCTGCCTGACGGGACCCTCGTTTTCGCCTCCGAGATCAAGGCCATCCTCCATTATCCCGGCATTCCCAGGGCCGTGAACGTCCTGGCCATGGACAGGCTCCTCGACTTCGGCTTCAACCTCGCCCCGGACACCTTCCTGGAAGGGATCCGCCAGGTCCCGCCCGCGAGCTTTCTTGTCTGCGACGGCAAGGGGCTCCGCGCCGCGGCCTACTGGGACATTCCCATGGACGCACCGCCTGCCGGCCTGAGCGAGGACGACGCGGCCGAAGGACTGCGCCACCATCTGATGGAAGCGGTGCGCGCCAGGCTCGTGTCCGACGTTCCCGTGGCCTCGTACCTGAGCGGCGGCATCGACTCCAGCAGCGTGACCGGCCTCTACGCCCATCTCTCCAACGCCCCCGTGCACACCCTGTCCATCACCTTCGAGGACGCGGGCTACGACGAGCGCCACTTCGCGCGCATGGTCTCCGGGGCCTTCGGCACCACGCATCACGAGTTCCTCTGCTCCATCGAGGAGACGGAAATCGAGAACCTGGTCTGGCATCTGGAGACGCCCCTGGTGACGCTCCTGAACCTGCCCCTGTACCTGCTGTCGCGGCAGATCCGCGACATGGGCTTCAAGGTCGTCCTGTCCGGCGACGGCGCCGACGAGATCCTGGGCGGGTACGACTATTTCAAGCTCCTGAAGCTCATGGACTTCATCGGCCGCAACGAGACTGCGGCCCGGGCGAACCTCCTGCGCCGGGTCTTTCCGGCCCTCTCCTCGCCGCAGCAGGCCCTGATGCACTACACGGCCCTGAAGGGCTTCCCCGCGGCCCACCCCGCTCTGCCGTACAGGTTCCAGGCCTTTCAGATGAAGGGGCAGCTCCTGTCCGACGGCTTCATCGAGCGGCTCCTGCCGAGGCTCGGGGAGCGGGACGGCGAACTTCCCAAAGTCCCTGGCTCCAGGTCCCTGCTGGATCAGGCCCTGTACCTGGAAAGCCGCATGCGCCTGCCCAACCTGACCCTGCCCCTGGCCGACACCATGAGCATGGCCAACTCCGTGGAACTCAGGTCCCCCTTCATGGACCACCGGCTGGTGGAATACGTCTTCTCCCTGCCTGATCGCTTCAAGATGCGCGGCCTGAACGAAAAGCACCTGCTCAAGAAAAGTTTCCGCACGTTCCTGCCCCCGGCCATCTGCCGACGCCGCAAGCAGCCCCTGGCCCCGCCGGGCAAATGGTTCGTGCGCATGTTCAGGGGGCTGATCGGCGAATCCCTGTCGCCCGCAACCGTCCGGGACAAAGGCTACTTCAGGCCGGAATTCATCGAACACATGCTGCGCGAGTTCGACTCCGACAGCGCCATGGACTACAGCGGCGTGCTCATCGTGGCCTTCTTCGTGCACCTTTTCGACGATCTCTTTCTCTGCCCCAAAACCCGCCGCGGTTGCTAATCGGACCAAGAGGGGGTATCAGCCTTCTCGCAAGAGGAGAGAGCATTCGTCATGAACATCACCTGTCCCAGCTGCGGGTTCGGACGCACCGTCAACGAGGCCAAGCTTCCGCCGAAGGCGGTCATGGCCACCTGCCCCAAGTGCCAGCATCGGTTCAAGTTCCGGGAACTCCCCGGCCAGCCTGCCGGCGTGAACGCCCCGCAGCACGAACCGTCCGGCCCTGCTCAGCCCGCCGCGCCCGCAGAAGCCCCCATGCCCCGTGACGACCGCCCGATGCACGCTGCGCAGGTCACGTCTTCCGAGGCTCCAGCCCGTCCCGCATCCGAAGATCCTGCGCCGCAACAGCGCCAGGCCCCCCGCGAGGAGGATCTCTGGAAGGAGCTTGAGGCCCTGAACGACGACGGCGACGAGGCCCCCGGAACCGACGCCGAAGGCCCGGGACAGACCAGCCTCCCCTTGTGGGAAAGCGCGACGTCGGGCTACCCGCTGGCCTTCGCCAGAACCTTCATGCAGGTCCTCACCAACCCCAAGGGCTTTTTCACGGCCATGCCCGTGGGCCATGGGTTCATGAAGCCGCTGCTCTTTTTTCTCGTCATCATCCAGGCCGTGGCCCTGTCCCAGTCCATCTGGCAGCTCCTGGGCATCATGCCGCCGAGCCTGCTGACCGAAGGGCTGGGACACACCGCGCAGGCGGCCCTGGCCCTCATTCTCTACCCCCTCGAAGTCTCGCTCTTCCTGTTCATGGACACGGCCATCAACCATTTCTTCCTGCGCCTCTTCAAGGCCGACACCAAGGGATTCGAAGGGACCTTCCGCGCCGAGGCCTACAGCGCGGCGCCCATGCTGCTCATGATCATCCCCTACATCGGCATGCCCCTGGCCATGATCGGGGCCACGGTCTACAAATTTCTGGGACTGCGCCATGTGCACGGCGCCAGCAGCAAACAGGTCCTGGCCGTGCTCGTGCTGCCCATGCTCCTGGCCCTGGCCGTGGCCATCGTCCTGACCCTCGTCACCGGAAGAGCCTGATGCGCACGTTCAAGAGCCTCTGGCGGCTGGCCGTGGACAAGGGACTGGGGCGCAACGCCCGCAAGAAACCCGCAGGGCAAACGAACCGCAAGGAAGCCGCTCCCCAGGAGCATCAGGACAAGGTCGCCAGACTTCTGGGGGCCGAGCCCCCGACCCGCACCCTGCAATAGGCCTGCTACTTGACTTGACTGCCACAGCCATTAGGACAAGCCTTCGGCTCTCCCGAATTTTCCCGAACCGCCAGGCCCCGGGCCGTCCGGTTCGCACCCCATAGACGAACCTTCGCGTTCACATGAGGCAACCATGATCGGTATCTCCAAACTTTACTGCGGCACGGTGGAACCCTCCGACGCCCTGCGCTACGGACGCAATTCCGCCCAACTCCCCTCCCACCTGCTGCAGTTCGCCAAAGACAAGAAACCCGTTGTGGTCTGGAACATGACCCAGCGCTGCAACCTCAAATGCGTGCACTGCTACGCCCACGCCGTGGAACCGAGCAACCACAAGGACCCCATCTCCACGGAGCAGGCCAAGGCCATGATCGACGACCTGGCGCAGTTCGGCGCGCCGGTCATGCTCTTTTCCGGCGGCGAGCCCCTGGTGCGCGAAGACCTGGTCGAGCTGGCCAAGTACGCCACGTCCAAGGGCATGCGCGCCGTCATCTCCACCAACGGCACCCTCATCACCAAGGCCAAGGCCAAGGAGCTGAAGGAAGTCGGCCTGTCCTACGTCGGCATCTCCCTGGACGGCGCCGAGGCCGTGCACGACAAGTTCCGCGGAGTAACCGGCTCGTACAAGCAGGCTTTGAAGGGCGTGGAGAACTGCCAGGCCGAAGGCCTCAAGGTCGGCCTGCGCTTCACCATCAACAAGCGCAACGCCTCGGAGATCCCGCACCTCTTCGACCTCATCGAGGCCCTGGAAGTGCCGCGCATCTGCTTCTACCACCTTGTCTACTCCGGCCGCGGCTCCGAGCTCATCAAGGAAGACCTGGACCACGCCGAGACCCGCGCCGTGGTGGACCTCATCATGGACCGCACCCGCGACCTGCACGACCGGGGCCTGCCCAAGGAAGTGCTGACCGTGGACAACCACGCCGACGGCCCCTACGTCTATTTCCGCCTGCTGAAGGAAGACCCCAAGCGCGCAGCCGAAGTGCTCGAACTCCTGAAGATGAACGAAGGCAACTCCTCGGGCCGCGGCATCGGCTGCATCTCCTGGGACGGTTCGGTTCACGCCGACCAGTTCATGCGCCACCACACCTTCGGCAACGTGCTCGAGCGCCCCTTCTCCGAAATCTGGACGGACGAGAACATCGAACTGCTACACAAGCTCAAGGACAAGCGCCCCCACGTGAAGGGCCGCTGCGCCACCTGCCGCTTCCTGAACATCTGCGGCGGCAACTTCCGCGCCCGCGCCGAGGCCTACTTCGACGACTTCTGGGCCCACGACCCGGCCTGCTACCTGACGGACGAGGAAATCACCGGCGAGAAGCTCTAGGAGGCCCGGCATGATGACATTCCATCGCGGCCGCAGGCTGCGTTCTTCCAAGACCATGCGAGATCTGGTGCGCGAGAGCCGACTTTCGCGGAACGACCTGATCCAGCCCTACTTCGTGG
>DPKT01000298.1 GCA_003542385.1 Desulfomicrobium sp. | reverse complement strand
GGCCGCCCCGTCGCCCAGGACCAGGAGGTGCAGGTCGGGAAATTCGGCCGTCAGCGCACGGCAGGCGTCGATGACGAAGGCGATGCCCTCCTCCTTGACGCCGGGGCGCATCATGGCCGCCGTGACCACCACGCGCTTCTCCTGGAGCCCGAGCTTCGCGCGCAGCTCCGCCCCCCGTTCCGGGGCCAGGGGGAAGTTGGCGGTGCGGATGCCGGGCCGGATGTAGGAGATGCGCTCGGGCGCGAGCAGGCGGCCCAGGTTCTCCACGTCGCGCAGCTTGTTGACGAAGACCGTGTCGGCCCGCTCCAGGGCCATGCGGTTCAGGTGGAACCCGGCCCAGGTCTTCAGGCGCTTGCGGTACTTGGTGGCGTAGGAGCCGGCCAGGATGAAGTAGGGCAGGCGGTTGCGCCGGGCGATGAACGGCCCGAAGGGGTCGGGCCCGCGGTAGTACGTATGGTAGGTGAACCAGCAGTCGGGTTTCCGGCTGCGGACCTCCCGGTCGGCCCGCCAGGCGTCCAGCAGGGACCCCGGCCACTCCGAAGGCCGCAGGAAGATCCACTCCGTGGTCCGGGACAGGGGCACGAAGACCTCGTGCCCCTCGGCCTCCATGGCCGCCCGCACGTCGCGGGCGATGGACACCAGGCCCGAGGAGCGGGGGTGGTCCAGGGAGCGGAAGGTCGGGTAGTAGGCGATGCGCATGGCTAGAGGTGCGTCAGGTCGCGGTACAGGGCCACGAGCTCGCGGATCAGCTTCCTGTTGTCGAAAACGTCGGTCACGCGCTGCCTGGCCGCAGGGATGACACGCTGGCGCAGCGGGAGGTCCGTGACGATGCGCTTCAGGGCGTCGGCCAGTTCCCGCGGGTTCGCGGCGTCGACCAGCAGGCCCGTTTCCTCGTGGTCGACCAGTTCCGGGATGCCCGAGACCCGCGTGCCGATGACGGGCACGCCCAGGGCCATGCTCTCGGCGATGACGTTGGGGATGCCGTCGCGGTCGCCGCTGGCCGCCACCTTGCAGCCCAGGACGAAGCAGTCGGCGTGCTGGAAGCGCTCCAGCACCTGCTCGTGGGTCATGGTCCCGGCCAGTTCGACATGATTCTCCAGGCCGAGTTCGCGCACCCTTCCCCTGACCGCTTCCTTGTCGTCGCCGCTGCCGATGAGCACGTAGCGGAAGGGAAAGCCTTCGCGCGCCAGCACGGCCAGGGCGGCGAGGATGTCCGGGATGCCCTTCTTCTCGACGATGCGGGCGATGGTCAGGAAGGTGTAGGGCGGCTTCGGGGTGTGCTCGACGGCGTGGGCGAAGAACAGCTCCAGGTCGATGCCGTGGTAGACGCAGTGGATCTCGTGGCGCCCCCCGACCAGGTTTTCCAGGAAGGCCTTGTTGTACTTCGTGCAGGTCACCACGAAGCGGGCCTTGCCGATCTTCTCGGCCAGCTGCACGGCGTCGGAGGTGTAGATGTCCTTGGCGTGGGCCGTGAAGCTGAAGGGCACGCCGCAGATCTCCGAGGCGAACATGGCCACGGACGTCGGGCTGTGGGCGAAGTGCGCGTGCAGGTGCGCCATGTTCAGGTCCCGGGCGTGGTGCACCAGGTAGGCGGCCTGAAAGAAGTGCTTGAAGGTCAGGAAGTTGCGGTTGCGCAGGAAACGCCTGCAGGCCAGGGCGAAGCTGCGGGCGTACCCGCCGGGGTGGAGGATGGCCGCGCTCAGGTTGGGCCACAGGAAGCGGTGCAGGTTGGCCCAGAATTCCGAGGGCAGGTAGGTCACCCGCGCCTTGATGGCCTGCACGGACTTGTGGGTGAAGTTTTCGCGGGGGGCCCGCATGGAGAAGATGTGGACCGTCAGCCCTTCCTCCTCCAGCAGGCGGATCTCGTTGGAGATGAAGGTCTCGGAAATGCGGGGATACCCTTTGAGGACCATGCCCATGACGGGCTTTGCTGTGTTCATGCCTGGTCTCCGAAGCTCTGAATGCGCGATTTGATGGTGTCGAAGGCGGTCATGGGGAAGGAGGCGAGGGCCGCTTCGTAGACGGGGCCGTCGCGCAGGAGTTTGAGGATGCATTCGAGCATGGGCGCCGGTTCCACGGTTTCCCAGGGGATGAATTCCAGGAGCCCCCTGGCGGCGAAGAGGCGGGCCCGGATGATCTGCTCCTCTCGGGGCACGCTGCGCGGGATGATCAGGGACGGCCGCGCCGCCCCGACGATCTCGCACATGGTGTTGTAGCCGCCCATGGAGACGACGCAGTCGGCCGCCAGGATGGCCTTCTCCATCTTGCGGTAGAACTTGCAGATGCGCACCTTCAGCCTGCGCGCCCTGGCCGCCAGCTCGTCGTAGGCGTCCTCGGCCAGCATGGGGCCGGTCACGATCATGGATTTGAGCTTCGGGTGGGGCAGGGTTTCGAGCATCGTCAGGTACGTGTCCACGACCTTCCGCCCGTCGCCGCCCCCGCCCGCGGTGACGAGCACGAAGGTGTCGTCCGGGGCGACGCTCATGGACCTGCGGATGCGGGGCCGGTGCTGGGCGCGGGGTATCTGCCGGGGGATGTAGCCCGTGAAGTGCATCTTGGCGGCGATGTTGTCGGGAATCTCGTACTCGCGGATCGGATCGTAGATGTCGCGGCTGCCGTAGACCCAGATCTCGGAGTAGAGCCTGTCCAGGACTTCGTAGATGCGCTTCTCCCGCCACTCGGCGACGGTGCTCGCGGCGCTGTCCATGATGTCCCGCAGGCCCAGGACCACCCTGGTTTCGGGCCGTTCCCGGCGCAGCCATTCCAGGGTGGGGACGACCTCGCGCCTCAGGCCCAGAGGAGCCTTGTCGACCAGGAAGAGCGCGGGTTCGAACCTGCGGGCCGTGGCCAGAATGATGTCCTGGCGGATGCCCAGGGCCATGGCCGGTTCGACCTTGATGGAGTGGGGCACGTAGAGGTCGTTGGTCTGCTTGATCATGCCGGGCACGCGGATGAAATCGATGCCCTGCGGGAAGTCGAAGCGGCCGGCGATGGGCGAGCCCGTGATGATGACGACGTTGTGCTCCCCGGCGTCCCGGATGTTCCGGGCCAGCGCCATGGAGCGGCGGATGTGCCCCAGGCCGTAGGTGTCGTGGGAGTACATGAGGATGTTCATGGGGATCCTGGATGTTGAGGCTGCAGTGAAATGAGCCCACGGCTCGTGCCTGCGGGCGGGTGAACCGCCCTTTTCAGGATATCCCTGTTTACCGCCGCGCTGTCAATGTCCGCGTTTCCAACTGTCCGGATTCATGCGCCGTTTTCGGCTTCAGTCGATGAGCACGATGCGGTCGGGCTCCAGGCGGATCTTGCGGTCCTTGTAGAGTCTGCCCAGGGCCTTCTTGAAGGCGGATTTGCTCGTCCCGAAGGCGGCGGCGATCTGTTCGGAGGGGCTCTTGTCCGTCAGCGGGCAAACGCCGCCGTTGGCGCGCAGGTATTCGACGATGCGCCCGGCGAGCAGGTCCACGCCGGACAGCCCGGGAGGCAGGAGGGAGAGGTCCAGCTTGTTATCGGGCCGCACGGCCTTGACGTAGCCCCTGACGCGCTGGCCGTAGCGCAGTTCGCCCGGCGCGTCGTCGCGGAAGATGAGGCCCAGGTGCGTGTTGTCGACCACGGCCTTGAAGCCGATGTCCGAGAAGCCGCAGATGAGCAGGTCCACCTCCTGGCCCGGGACGAAGCCCGAACCGTCCTCGTTCAGGTGGGAGTGGAGCTTGGCCGTCCCGGCCAGGCGTCCGGTGCGTTCGTCGAGGTAGACCAGGATGACGTAGGAGCGCCCCTCTTCCAGGGGCTTGTATTGTTCCGAGGCCGGCACGAAGAGATCCTTGGGCAGGCCCCAGTCCACGAAGACGCCGGATTTGGTCACGGCCACGACCTTCATGAAGGCGCACTGGCCCAGCTCGGCCCTGGGCCGGGCCGTGGTGCCCGTCAGGACCGCCTCGGAATCGCGGTACAGGAAGACGGTGACCTCGTCGCCGACGGCGGCCCCTGCCGGAAGCTCCCGCCGGGGCATGAAGACCTCGCCGAGGTCGCCGCCGTCGAGGAACGCCCCGCCCGTGACCAGTTTCATGATTTTCAGGCTGGCTGTGGTGCCGATGCGGCTCATAACTCCTCCCGTGAGATGGCGGCCAGGCCGGCCAGGAATCTGCGCAGCAGCTGGTCGCGGCACGGCATGTAGTTGCGGTGCGAAGGGTTTCGGAAGAGCGCCGAGAGTTCCGATTTGGAGGCCTTCATGCCGCCGGCCTCCAGGATGCGCAGCATGTCCGCGTCCTTGAGCTCCAGGGCGATGCGCACCTTGCGCAGGACGAGGTTGTTGTTCAGCTCCTCGGGCTCGGCCGTCCCCTGGTCGCGGGGGCCGCGGCGGGAGGCGACGAGCCCGTCGAGGAAGGCCAGCAGCAGGATGTCGGGGCACTCGACGAAGCCGGGCTCCTCGTCCTTTTTCAGCAGCAGGTCCAGGTCGCCGTGGCTCAAGGAGTGGCCGCCGAGGCCGAAAAGGCGCAGCACGCCGTCGTTGTCCAGGTTCAGGGCGTAGCGCAGTCGGCGCAGGATGTCGTTGTTGGTCATGTGTGTGCTTCCTTGGGTGCACCACCGAGTACACGGGATGGGTCCGGCGGTCATCTGAAAAATGGGGAGCGATGTCGGGCCATATTGACCCTTGACCCCGCGATTTCTGCTGGTAGGGCATTCGTCATGCGATGTCATACACGTTGTAGTACGCGCCCGCGCCTTCTGAGAGGCCTCCTCGCCGCCACGGCTTCCGCGATCCTGGCCTTCGCCCTCACAGCCCTGGCCACAGGCGAGGCCGCCTGGGCTGGGGCCGCGCCGAAGGTCAGGCTGCAGCTCAAGTGGCGTCACCAGTTTCAGTTCGCCGGCTATTACGCCGCCCTGGAGAAGGGCTATTTCCGAGAGGAAGGGCTCGATGTCGCCTTCTTGGAGCGCTCTGTCGGCGTAGCGCCCGCCGAAAGCCTGCTCTCTGGCCGCGCCGAATTCGCCGTGGATTCGCCGGCGGTCCTGCTCCGGCGACTCAATGGCGATCCGCTGGTGGTCCTGGCCGCCATTTTCCAGCATTCCCCGAACATGCTCATGGCCGTGCGCGGCTCGGGCATCGGCATGCCCCACGACCTGCTCGGCAAGCGGATCATGTTCGCGCCTGGGTTCGACGTGGAGATTTCGGCCATGATCGCGGCCGAGGGCATGAAGCCCGGCGCCTTTGAAGTCGTGCCCCACTCCTGGAGCGTGGACGATCTTGCCGCGGGCCGCGTCGACGCCATGAGCGGCTACATCACCAGTGAACCGTACCTGCTGCGGCGCATGGGCCTGGCTCCCCTGGTCATGCGGCCCATCAATTACGGCGTCGATTTTTACGGGGACTGCCTGGTCACGACCGAACGCCACATCGGCGAAGACCCCGAAGGCGTGGAGGGCTTCCTGCGCGCCGTCAGGCGAGGCTGGGCCTACGCCATGTCCCACCCCGGGGAGATGGTGGACCTGATCCACGCCAAGTACGCGCCGGACATCCCCAAGGAACAGCTCCTCTTCGAAGCCGAGGCCATGCGCGAGCTGGTCAGGCCCGATCTCGTCGAGATCGGCCACATGAACCCCGAACGCTGGAGGCAGATGGCCGGGACGTACGCCCGGCTGGGGATGGTTTCGGGGAATCTCGACCTCTCGGGGTTCATTTATTCGGAGATCAAGGACGAGGTGCGGGCCAGAAGGGAGAGGCTGGTCCGCGTCTCGGTGGTCGTCCTGCTGGCGGCCGTCTGCGCCGGCAGTTGCGTGGCGGGCGTTCTTTTTCTCTTCAACGCGCGGCTGGGCCGGAAGGTGCGGGAACAGACCGCGGCCCTGGCGGCCAGCGAGCGGAGCTTCCGTGTCTTTTTCGAAATGGCGGGCATGGGCGTCGCGCAGATCGACGGAATGACGGGGAACTTCTGCAAGGTGAACGAAAAGTTCCGGGAGCTGACGGGCTGCACGGCGCGGGAGCTGAGCGTCATGACCTGGCGCGACCTGGTCCGCCCCCGCGACCTCGGGATGCTTGAGGAGGCCCTGAACACCCTGCTCGCCGAACGGCTCATGGAGACCACCCTGGAGGTGCGTCTCGTGCGCAGGGACGCGTCCCTGTTCTGGGGCATGGTCACCGTCTCGGCCCTGTGGGCCGATGGCGACCGGCCCGAATTCTTCCTCGTCGTGGTGCGCGACATTTCGGCGCGCAAGGACGCCGAGGAAAAGCTCCTGCTGGCCAACAAGGTCTTCGAGAACACCATCGAGGGCATCGTAGTCACGGACCCCAAGGGGCAGATCGTGCAGGTCAACCCCGGGTTCACGGCCATCACCGGGTACGCGGCCGAGGAGGCCATCGGGCACAACCCGCGCATCCTCAAGTCCGACCGCCACCCCCAGCACTTCTACCATCACATGTGGACCCAGCTGGTCCACGACGGGCATTGGGCCGGGGAGATCTGGAACCGCCGCAAGAACGGGGAGTCCTACCCGGAATGGCTGACCATCAGCGCCGTGAAGAACGAGGCCGGCCTGACCACCAACTACGTGTCCATCTTCCACGACATCACGGAGCTCAAGAGCCAGGAGGACGCCCTCAAATACCAGGCCCAGCACGACGCCCTGACCGGGCTGCCCAATCGCATGCTGCTTGACGACCGGCTGCGCATGGCCCTGGCGCAGCTGGGACGCAGCGGGGAAAAGCTGGCCCTGCTGTTCCTGGACCTGGACAACTTCAAGAACATCAACGACGGCCTCGGCCACGGCGCCGGCGACGCTCTCCTGATCAACCTTTCGCGCCGCCTCGAAGGCCTCCTGCGCGCCGGCGACACCCTGGCCAGGCTGGGCGGGGACGAGTTCCTCATCCTGCTGCCGGAAGTCGACGCCGTCGAAGGCGTGAGCCACATCGCGACCCGCATCCTGGAGGCCCTGGGCCGGCCCTTCAGCCTCGGCGACGTGGAGTTCTTCGTCACGGCGAGCCTGGGCGTGACCATCGCCCCGGACGACGGGAACGAGGCCGGAAAGCTCATCAAGAACGCCGACATGGCCATGTACCGGGCCAAGAGCCTGGGCCGCAACAACTATCAGTTCTTCACGCCAGAGATGGACGCCGCGGCGCACCGACGCATCTCCCTGGAATCGAAGCTGCGCAAGGCCATCGAAGGGGAGCGTTTCGAGCTGCACTACCAGCCGCTGGTGCGCATGGACTCGGGCTGCATCGTCGGGGTCGAGGCACTGGTGCGCTGGCGCGACGGCGACACCCTCGTCTCCCCGGCCGAGTTCATCCCCCTGGCCGAGGATTCGGGTCTGATCCTGCCCCTCGGGGAATGGGTCCTGCGCACGGCTGCCCGCCAGGCCAGGCTCTGGCAGGACGCGGGCTTCGACCTGGGCATGTCGGTGAACATCTCCTCGCGGCAGTTCGCGGGACCGGGGCTGGCCCAGACGCTGGGCGAGGTGCTCGCGGACACGGAACTGCAGCCCGGCAGGCTGTATTTCGAGATAACCGAGTCCATGCTCATGGGCGACGTGGCCAAGGCCGAGGCGACCCTCAATTCCCTGCGGGCGGCAGGCGGGACCTTCTTTCTCGACGACTTCGGCACGGGCTACTCTTCCCTGTCGTACCTCAAGCGCCTGCCCATCGACGGGCTCAAGATCGACCGCTCCTTCATCCGCGACATCACCGAGGACCAGGACAGCCTGGCCATCGTCACGGCCATCGTGTCCATGGCCCGGACCCTCAACCTGCGCATCGTGGCCGAGGGCGTGGAGACCGAGGCCCAGCGACGCATCCTGGCCGGCCTGGGCCCCATGAGCATGCAGGGCTATCTGGCCAGCCGGCCCGTGCCGGCCGCTGAATGCGAAAAGCTCCTGGCCCGCGGCGCGCTGCTGCCGGCCCTGAACTCCTGAACCTTCCCGCGACCGCAAACGCCGCACAACGAAAAGGGCCCCTCCGAAGACGCGCCGGCGTCTTCGGAGGGGCCCTTTTTCAGCACGACCGGATTTATATCCTGAATTTCCCGACCATGGCGTTGAGGTCGCGGGCCAGGCCGCTTAGGCTCTCGGAACTCTGCTGCACGGCTTCCGCCGAGGAGGCGATGTCGCCCGAGGCGGCGTTGACGGCGGCCACCTCCCTGGCGATGTCGCGGGTCACGGTGTCGGCCTGGGACACGTTCTCGTTGACCTCCTGCACACCCTGGGCGGCCTGTCCGACGTTGTCGGCGATGTCGCGGGTGGTGACGGACTGCTCCTCCACGGCCGCGGCGATGCTGCCGACGATGGCGTCGACCTCGTCGATGACCTGGGTGACCTGCTGGATCTCCGAGACCGTCACGCCTGTGGCGCCCTGGATGCCCTGGATCT
>DPKT01000193.1 GCA_003542385.1 Desulfomicrobium sp. | reverse complement strand
CACGGCGAGACCATCGTCGAGCCCGTGGAGCGGGGCACCAATCTCGCAGCCATCGAGGCCGGGGTCGACGTGCTGGCCCACCCCGGGCTGATCACTCCCGAGGAGGTCCGCCTGGCGGCGCAGAAAGGCGTGCTCCTCGAAATCACCACCAGGGCCGGGCACGGGTACGCCAACGGCCACGTCCTGGCACTGGCCCGCGCCTGCGGGGCCCGGTTCGTGCTCAACAACGACGCCCACGATCCCAGCGACCTCGTCGGGGCGGAGCTGCGCCGCCGGATCGCCCTGGGGTGCGGCATGTCGGAAGATGAATATCGCGCCGCGGATGACCATGCCTGGGCTCTTGTGTCCCGTTGCCTTTCGCAGTAGTGAATCAAAATTTGTTATTTCGTCGAAAACTTTCGTAGTTAAAAAAGGTGAAATTTATGGATGCAGTAGCGCAGACAGGCGTTGTTGACACGATAAACATGACGCAGCCCCTCGATTCAATGCAGCAGTTGGGTGCTGCGACGCAACTCGGCGGCATGCCGCAGTTCAGCTTCTGGGAAATGATTGCCAACGCGACGGTCGTGGTGCAGGGTGTCATGGCCCTTTTGGCCCTCATGTCGCTCATCAGCTGGTCGATCATTTTCTTCAAGATAATCCAGATCAATCTCGGTCGGCGCAAGGCTCTGCAGGAGCGCGCCCTGTTCCAGAACGCCACGAACCTGGCCGACGGCGTGCAGACCCTGCGCGAACAGGGCAACTCGGCCCTGTATCCCATCGCAAAGAAGGGATTGCAGGAATTCCGCCGTCTGGAACAATCCGTCATCCATCCCAACCTCAAGTTCCGCGTTGCCGGCGACAACCTGCGGCGCGTGCTCGAACAGGGTGTCACCGAGAGCCTCGGCGACATGTCCCGGTCCCTGGCCTTCCTGGCGACCTGCGCCAACTCCGCCCCCTTCATCGGCCTCTTCGGCACGGTCTGGGGCATCATGAACTCCTTTCATTCCATCGGACAGATGAAGACCGCGGCTCTGGCCGCCGTGGCGCCCGGCATCTCCGAAGCCCTCGTGGCCACGGCCATCGGCCTGGGCGTCGCCATCCCGGCGACCATCGCCTACAACACCTTTCTGGGCATGATCAACACGGTGCAGTCCGAGATGGAATGCTTCGCCAGCGAATTCCTCAATCGAGCCCAGCTCGAACTGCCCTGGATGAACAAGCGGGGAGAATAGGCCATGGGCATGCAGTTAAACTCCGGCAAGGGGTTCCTTGCCGAGATCAACGTCACCCCCTTCGTGGACGTCATGCTGGTGTTGCTCATCATCTTCATGGTGACGGCGCCCATGCTGACCCAGGGAGTGGAGGTCGACCTCCCCGAAACCAAGGCGGTGGAAACCCTGCCCGAGGACAGCGACACCGTGGTGCTGCATGTCCTCAAGGACGGGACCATCAAGCTGGACAAGTACGAGGTCAAAATCGAGGATTTAGGCAACCATCTCAAAAGGATGGAAACGCAGAAGGGTAAACTGCTGTACCTCCAGGCGGACAAGGATGTGGCCTACGGCGTGGTCGTCAAGGTCATGGCCGAGGTCAGGGCCGCCGGCGTGCAGAAACTCGGCGTCGTTGCGGAACCTGAAGAAGAGAAGCTCTAAGCTCAAGGCGTTGCCGTGTCGTATTCCCTGCGTCATCTGAGTTGGGTCTTCTCTATCGCCCTGCACCTTGCAGTGTTCATCGGAGGAGTCTACGTTTCCACCGATTCCCATATCAAACTCAACCTCAACAAGCGGATGTATGAGGTGAATCTCGTCGGGCCGCCGCACAAGGGCAAGCCCGGCGCAAAGAGCGCTCCCAGGCAGGCCGTGACTCCCGAGTCTGCGCCGCAGAAGGCGGCCCCGAAAGAGGCCCCGGTGGCCAAGGCTCCCGAGGAGCCCAAGAAGCCCGAGAAAAAGGCCGTCCCGTCGGAAACGGCCAAGCCGGTGCCGACGGTGAACGCCACGGTGGCCGAGGCCAAGCCCGAGGAGCCCAAGAAGGAAGAGCCCAAGAAAGAGGAGCCGAAAAAGGAGGCTCCGAAGAAGGAAGAGCCCAAGAAGGACGAGGCCAAAAAGGAAGAACCCAAGAAGGACGCCAAGGACGACAAGTCCAAGAAGGCGCCCAGCAAGGAGGATATCCTGGCCGAGGCCCTGGGAGACGTGTCCAAGACCGCGAAGCAGACCCGTCCCGGCGCCGAGGGCGCGGCCAAGGGGTCTGCCAAGGGCGGCTCCAAGGACGCCCTGGCCGACGCCCTGGCCGACTTGGGACGCGAAGTCTCCGGACGGGGCACCAGCGGCGACGGTACAGCCGAGGACGGCGAGGGCGAGGGTGAATCCACGGGCAGCCTGGAGGATTTCTATGCCTCCCAGGTCATCAAGGTCATCCGCCAGAACTGGAGATTCCCCCGCCTGTCAAACGTGGTCCTGGCCACGACCGTGGAGCTGCGGGTCAGCAAGGGCGGCGAGATCCTCGGCTCGCGCATGGTCAACGGTTCAGGGCGCTCGGACTTCGACGCCTCCGTCATGCGGGCCATCGAAGACACCAGGAAACTGCCGGAGCTTCCCGAAACGCTGCCGACAACGTTCAGGATAACTTTTTACAATACGGAAAACGGGTAGGAGACGGTCTTGATCAGAAAACTCTCTTTGCTTGTGATGCTCCTGTGCGTCGCCGCGGCTCCGGTCTGGGGCGCGGACGTGATGAGCATCGACATCTACGGTCCGGGCCAGTCGAGGGTGAACCTGTTCGTGGCCGACCCGCTGTCCAAGGACAGCGTCGGTCCTCTCGGGGCCATCCCGGGCAACGCTCCCCTCGAACTGCAACAGCGCATTCACGCCAACTGCGCCTTTCTGCCTTTCTTCAACATGCTCGGCGGCAGGGACATCGTCGGCGGACCCAATCCCGGCGGGTATGTGACACCGAGCATCGACTTCAAGAAGTTCCAGCTCTCCCGCGCCGACGTGCTGGTCACCGCGGCCTGGACGCCGCGTCCCGGAGGGGTGGGCGAGGTCGAGCTGCGGGCCTACGAGGTCTACACGGGCCGCCTGATCGTCGGCAAGGGCTACAGCGTGAGCACGAACCAGCAGGTGCCCGAAGTGGCGGCCCGCTTCTGTGCTGACCTCATGGAGGCTCTGACCGGCCAGGGTGATTTCTTCCGGTCCAACATCGCCTTCGTCAAGAAGGAAGGCAACCGCAAGCAGATCTACATGTGCACGGCCCAGGGCCTGAACCTGCAGAAGGTCACCAATCTCGACGGCATCTGCGTCAGCCCCTCGTGGTCCCATGACGGCCAGAAGCTCGTGTTCGTCTTCCTGGACAAGCAGTACCACAACCTGTGCGTCTGGGACCGTCAGAGCAGATCGCTCGAGAAGAAGAGACTGCCGGGCAATACCCTCATCGCGCCCGCCTTCACCAAATCCGGTTCCGTGGCCATCAGCCTGGACATGAGCGGAAACCCCGAGATTTACGAGCTCAAGCCCGACTACAGCGTCGGAAGGCCACTGGAACAGAACTGGGGTATCGACGTAAGTCCGGACTTCGACCGCTCCGGGCAGAAAATGGTCTTTGTTTCCAACAGATTGGGCAATCCTCATGTTTTCCTCAAGAATCTCGGCAGCGGAGAGGTCAAGCGCATCTCCATGACCGGGAAATACAACACCGGTCCGAGTATCAGCCCGGACGGCACGCAGGTCGTCTTCGCCCACATGGTCAACGGAGTTCATAAATTATTTCTGGCAGATCTGATCTCCGGACAGGAACGGCAGTTGACATTTGGCGGGGGGAGTGATGAAGATCCGACGTGGTCCCCGGACGGCTATTTCATCGCCTTTTCGTCCAGCAGATCGGGTCCCAAGCAGATCTATCTGACGACGAAGCACGGGGACGAACCTATCTTGATTCCAACCGGGCCTGGTGAGGCGAGCTCTCCGGCCTGGGGGAAATTATAGTGGCTAAGGCTTGGTTTTTTTTTCGTTAATGGAGGAAGTTATGAAGAAGTTAGGTGTTTTTGGTTTGATCGTGTTGGTGTTTTGCCTGGCCATGGCCGGCGGCTGCTCCAAGAAAGTGGCCTCCACTCCTGCCGGTGCGACCGCTGCCGGTTCCGGTGACGGTTCCTACGGACAGGGCGGTCTGACCGCCGAGCAGCTCGAGGCCCAGCGCCTGGCCGAACTGCAGCGTCAGGCCATCGAGAAGATCGCTGCGGATCGGATCTATTTCGCTTTCGATTCCAACGAGCTGAGCCAGGAATCCCGTCAGATCCTGACGGACAAGGCTGAACTGCTGAAGTCCACTCCCGGCCTGAACCTGCTGATCGAAGGTCACTGCGACGAGCGCGGCACCAACGAATACAACCTGGCCCTGGGCGAACGCAGAGCTCGCGCCGCCTACGAGTTCCTGGTCCTGATGGGTGTGGACTCCTCCAAGATGTCCATCATCAGCTACGGCGAAGAATACCCCGCCGTGCAGGGCTCCAACGAGGCCGCCTGGTCCAAGAACCGTCGCGACGAGTTCAAGGCCAGCGCCAACTAGGATATTCAGGGGAATCTCCCCTCGCGAAGCCCCGGGTTATCCCGGGGCTTTTTTTTTGGCTTTCGGGTTGAGCGTCGAGGCTATCATTGGGATGCCCACCGACGTCGTTGAACGTCGATCCGAGAGCATCGACACAAGCGCCCCGTCATCGTGAGCGCAGCGCGGCGAGCCATCTTCGACGTGCGCCGGAATACATCCGGAAAAAAGAGTGAAAGGATGATGAGGGATTGCAGCTAAAAAAAGGTCCCGAAGGTTATCTGCGACCTCCGGGACCTTTGGTGAAATCAGGCGCCCATCCTCCCGTGTCGGGCGGGCGTTTCGTCAAGTCAGTCGCACGCTCCACAGCTTTTCCAGAGTCTCCGCCGGGAGTTCCCAAATCGCGTGGTGCAGCCGTTCCATGCGTTCGCCGTCGTAGAGAAGCTCTTTGCGCTCTTTCTTGTTGAGGGCTGCAGGGCCGTGCTGCAGGACGCGGTCCAGCAGGGCGTCCCGGCGCTTGGCGATCTCCGGGGCCAGGGACCGTGGGCCGCGCAGCAGGCTGCGGTGCAGCGTGTTGACGGCCGGGACGACGGCGGCGCGTACGAAGCCCTGCTCGGAGGGGATGCCGAAGCCGCCGCGGTCGTTGGACGTGGTCTGCAGGTAGGCTTCGATATCCTCGTATTCTCGCGGCAGGCGCACCTCCTCGGGGGTGACGAAGATGCGCAGGCGGCGCAGGAATCTGCCGACCTCGGCCCGGCTGGTGATCATGGACACCGGGATGGACAGCAGCAGCGAAATGACCAGGGGTGAACTCCACCAGAAGAAGACGCGGTTGATCTGGAACAGGGCCGCTCCCCAGACCAGGGCCAGGAGCGTGCCGCCGCCATGGAAGCGCAGGGCGTCCCAGAAACTCGTGCCCTCGTCGTCCCGCTGCTGCGTGCCCCAGCCGATGCCCATGCCCATGAGGGTCAGGAAGACGTACTTGCTGTGGAAGAGCATGCGCACGGGTGCCAGGAGGGTCGAGAGAACGACCTCCGTCAGGATGCTGCCGCACAGGGCGAAAAAGCCGCCGAACTGTTTGCGGCGTCCTTTGATCAGGGCCAGGAGCAGGGCGCAGACCTTGGGCAGGAACAGCACCACGGCCGTTCCGGCCAGAAGGCTCAGGGCCGGGATCGGGTCCCAGACCGGCCAGACAGGGAAGAGGGATTTGGTTGGAGTGAAGTAATCGGGCTGGACGAGAGCCTCGGACACGGCTTCGGCCGTGGCAAGGGCCAGGAACAGGAACCACAGCAGCGCCGAGCCGTACGCCATGACGCCGTTCAGGAACAGGGCCCGGTGCCCGGGGAAAATGCCGCGGGTGAAGACCAGGCGCAGGTGCTGGAGGTTGCCCTGGCACCAGCGGCGGTCGCGCTTGAGTTCGTTCAGGAGGTTCGGCGGCACTTCCTCGTAGCTGCCCTCGAGATCGTACGCCAGCCAGACCGAATAGCCGGCGCGGCGCATGAGGGCCGACTCCACGAAGTCGTGGGACATGATGTCTCCGCCCAGGGGCGGCTTGCCGGGCAGGCGCGTCAGGGCGCAGTGCTTCATGAACGGCTTGACCCGGATGATGGCGTTGTGGCCCCAGAACTGCGCGTCGCCAAGGAACCAGTGGTGCAGGCCCGCCGCGTACATGGGCCCGTAGGCCCTGTTGGCGAACTGCTGGGCGCGGGCGATGAAGGTCTCGCGGCCCGTGCAGGCCGGGGCTGTCTGCAGGATACCGACGTTGCGCCTGCGTTCCATGATGCGCACCATGCGGATGAGCGTCTCGCCGGACATGACCGAGTCCGCGTCGAAGACGATCATGTAGGTGTAGTGGTCGCCGTAGCGGCGGCAGAAGTCGGCCACGTTGCCGCTCTTGCGCTTGAGGTTGATGCGCCGGCGCCGGTAGAAGATGTGTCCGTGGGCCGAGAGGTCGTTGCAGAGGCGGTTCCAGGCGGCCTCTTCCTGAACCCAGCGTTCGGGGTCGTTGGAGTCGCTCAGGATGTGGATGTCGAAACGGTCCGCGGCGCCTAGGCGGGCCAGGGAGCGCCACACGGCCTGGATGCCGGCCATGATCCGCTCGGGGTCCTCGTTGCAGACGGGAAAGAGGATGGCGGTCCTGACGTTCTGCCGGATGGGTGCATCGAGTTCCCCGCGCGACCGGCTCACGGCAAAGCGGTCATCCCTCTTCAGCAGGGTCCAGAAACCTGCCAGGGCTGTCCAGAAGCCCAGAGATATCCAGATGAAGAGCACGCAGTAGACGGCGATGATGGACGCTTCCAGGAGCGTCCGCCCCTTGTGCGGCAGAAGGCCGCCCATGACGTAGGCTGCGGTCAGGGCCGGAGCGAGGACGAGGATCAGGAGCAGGAGCCTGCGGCGCGCGGCGATCTTGCGCCACGGTTCGTTCAGAAATTCGCGTTTCATGTCTCTCCTTCGAGGAGTCGTCCGCTGCCGCGCACGCGGGCGCGACTGCGGGAATGTCGGGCGTTGCGGGTCAGGGCAGCTGCAAGTCCATGATCCGCAGCCCGGCCAGGAGCAGCGCATAGAGCAGGAAGTCGATCAGCGCCGTGTTGAAGAAGCCTGCCGTCATGATCCACAGCGGCCGCATGAAGCTCAGGTAGACCCGCACCCACGGGCGGCGGTCCATCTCCTCGGGCTTCATGTGTCTTCTTCGGACTCCGGGGCTCGGAACGACATGCAACGCAGGCGTCTGCTCGGCCAGCAAGCCGCGCAGAATCCTCATGCCCCTTGCTTCCGCCTGGGCCGGGTTGTCGCCCGGATCCTTGGCCAGTTCCGTCAGGGCCGCCAGGGCCAGTTCGTGCCGCGTCCTTTCCGGCAGGGGCAGGTGCCTCAGATAGACGGCCATGCGGCGGCCGGCGGCCTCCATGCGGGCCTCCAGGAGCATGGCCGGGGTCTCGACCGGGGGGCGGAACATGTCCTGAAGGCCGATCTGGCCTGATGGGTCAGCCGTTTCTTTCTTCATCACAGCTTGATGGCGTAGGACCATGTCTCCGTCAGCGGAGCCATGCCATGTTGCAGGGTGGCGCGCATCTCGATGAAAGGGCGCTTGTCCGACAGGACCAGGGAAAGGCCCGACGAGGCGTCCGGCTCGATCTCGAAGGCCAGACGCCAGTGGCCCGTGACCTGATTCTTGTACACGCGTTTTTCCAGAAGCTTTCCGCCCTCGCCGATCCAGACGTTGGCGTCCAGGGCGGCGTCGTCGGGCAGGTCGTCGAGCTTGCCGCCCGCGAATTCGAGGACGAAGAGCCGGGACCTTTCGCCCTTGCCTTTGGCCGTGCGCGTGAAGATGACCTGCCCCTCGGGCGACGTCACGCGTTGCGGCGACGTCCAGCGGGTCCTGTAGTCGAAGCGCAGGGACTTGCCCGGTTCGGGCCTGGCATCTGGTGCCCAGAAGGAGACGATGTTGTCGTGGATTTCCTCGGGGGACGGGATCTGCACCAGATGCAGCTGTCCCGGGCCCCAGTCGCCCTTGGGCTCGACCCAGGCGCTGGGCCGGGCCTCGTATCTGGCTTCGAGGTCGAGGTAGTTGTCGAAGTCCGTGTCGCGCTGCATGAGGCCCATGCCGCGGATGTTGGGTGCGTTGAAGACGTTGACCGCCAGGGTCTTGGGGTTCTGCAGGGGGCGCCAGAGCCATTCCTCGTTCTCGAACCTGGCCATGAGGCCGTCGGAGTCGTGGACTTCGGGACGGAAGTCGTCGCTGACGCGCGGGTTCGAGTTCTCGCCGAAGATGAACATGCTGGTCAGGGGGGCGATGCCGAGCCTGGCCACGGGCTCCCTCAGGAAGATGGCCGATTGGACGTCCATGACGGTCTCGGCGCCGGGCGTCGCGTCGAAGCGGAAGGCGCCCGTGACGCGGCGCGAGTCGAGCAGGGCGTAGATGACGATGCTCTTGTCCTTCTTGCCCGGCTTCACGATCCAGAACTCCTTGAAGAAGGGGAACTCCTCGCCCGTGGCTTCGGCCGTGTCCACGGCCAGGCCGCGGGCCGAAAGCCCGTAGTGGTGCCCCTTGCCCACGGCGCGCAGGTAGCTGGCGCCCAGGAAGACCAGGAATTCGTCGAGGTACTTCTTGGTGTTGATGGCCGAATGGATGCGAAATCCCGCATAGCCCATGTCCGCGGGAATCTGGCCCGCGAAGTCGTTGCTGCCGTAGTTGAAGGCCGTTGTGTCGAAGTCCAGGCGCGAGGGGGCGTCCTTGTCGATGATGTTGATGGCTACGGTGCGGTCGTAGAACAGCCCGGGGTGAAAGAACTGCAGTTCGAAGGGCAACTTCTCGTCGCGCCACAGGCTCTTTTCGGGGTCGAAACGGATGTCGCGCCACTGGTCGTAGGAGATGTCGCGCAGTATCTGGGGGACCTGGCCCTGGTTGTCCTCGAAGGGCTTGGCCGCAAGCTCCCTGGCCAGGGCTTCGACATTCTCAAATCCGAACGAAGCGGACTGGGCCAGGGCCTGGTTGGTCAGAACAAAAAGAAAAAGTCCGGCCGCAAGGCCGAACGCTTTGAATCGCATGAACATTCGCTGTGCTCCCTGAAATGAAACTCTGACTGGTGCGGGCAATTTTCGGTATCTCCCCTTGTGCTTTTCGGAGGCGCTCGTCAAGAGGCAAGTCGCGAACCTTTGCGAGGCGTTGCTTGCGGGCCGTCGACCGGACGTTGCGCGCCTGCGCTGTCCATAGCACGGATGTGGGGGGAAAGTGAAGAAGGAAGCCCGGCCGGAGGAGGGAGATCGGTGCGTGAGGCCCGGCCGGGCCCTGGGGTCACGGCTGCTGTCTGCGGGATTCCACGCGCCCTTTGGCGATGAGTTCCTCCAGGTTGAACTTCCGGACGCGGTAGCCCATCTGGCGGGGGGTGAGGTTCAGTTCGCGCGCGGCCTTGTACTGGATCCAGGCGTTGCGCTTGAGGGCCGCCACCACCTCCTTGCGCTCCGTTTCCCGCAACGGCTGGCACTGCTCCGCCGGTGGGGCCGGCTGCTCCTGGACGCTGCGTGCGGCATGGGGCCGTTGTGTTTCCGGGTTCAGGAAGCCGCGGATGAACTCGGCTTCCACCGGTTTGTCGTCGGTCAGGATGACGAGGCGTTCCACGAGATTTTCGAGTTCGCGAACATTCCCGGGCCAGTCGTAGCCCAGGAGAAGGTTCAGGGCCTCGGCGGTCAGGGTCAGACTGCGCCCGTACTCGCGCTCCAGTTCCTTCTGGAAGTGGTTCAGCAGGCGGGGGATGTCCTCCTTTCGTTCGCGCAGGGCAGGCACGCGCACCGGGAAGACGTTCAGTCGGTAGTAGAGGTCCTCGCGGAAGAGGCCCTGGGAGACCAGGAGGTCCAGTTCGCGGTTGGTGGCGCTGATGATGCGCACGTCGACCTTGCGCGTGCGGTTGCTGCCGATGCGTTCGAACTCCCGCTCCTGCAGGACGCGAAGGAGTTTGGCCTGCAGGGTCAAGGTCAGCTCCCCGATCTCGTCCAGAAAGATCGTGCCCAGGTGGGCGTCCTCGAAACGGCCAGGCTTGGCGCTGTTGGCGCCGGTGAAGGCGCCCTTTTCGTATCCGAAGAGTTCGGCCTCCAGAAGATTTTCCGGGATGGCCGCGCAGTTGACCTTGATGAAAGGATGGGTCTTGCGGTCGGACAGTTCGTGGATGATGCGGCCGATGAGTGTCTTGCCGGTGCCCGACTCTCCGAGCAGCAGCACCGTGGCCTTGGTCGTGGCGACCTTGCCCACGTACTGCTCGACCTCCAGCATGGCCTGGCTCTTGCCCACGATGTAGGGGCCGTGGTTCTCCTTGGCGATCTGGTATTTGAGGGAAGTGTTCTCCTGCTTGAGGGCTGCCTCCCTGTTTTTTACTTTTTCGTTCAGACTCAGGAATTGTGAGATGAGGGTGGCCACCACGCTCAAAAACTCCGTGTCGGCGTCGAGTTGCTCCTGGCCCGTGAAGACCCGGTCCACGTTGAGGACGCCGATGGGGCTGCCGTGCAGGAGGATCGGCACACCGACGAAGGAGATGCGCTCGCGGCTGATGCGCCTGGTGCCGGTCTTGTCCAGGAAGAGCGGTTCCATGGAGATGTCGGGCACCACGTAGGGCCTGGCCGTGCGGAAGATGGTCCCGGTGATGCCCTCGTCCATGCGGTACACGCCGCGTCGCTTTTCCTGGTCGGACAGGCCGTAGGACGTGGAGATGGCCAGGCGTCCGGATTGGGGGTCGTAGAGGGTGACCGTGGCCCGTCGCATGCTCATGGTGTCCGAGAGGATCTTGAGGATGGACTCCAGGGCGCTCTCCAGATCCAGGGCCTGGTCGATGACCTTGCTGATGGCCAGCAGAACCCGCAGTTCGGTGGAACAGGTGGACGTGCTCATGCCGCGACATAAGCAACAAGGATGCCGCACCGCCCGAACAGATGGGTTTCAGGCTGCCCTCGCTGACAACATGCCGGATATAAACGAGAAAAAAATTGTCTTTTTAGCGGTCGCTTCGAGTCACGAGAATATTCCGGAAAACTTCACGGCGACAGGCTGTTGGCAATAGGTTAAAATTTACTTTTTTGTGACTTTATTCGTAATTGTCTCTGGCATTCTGGATTATTTTGCACAAAAATGATTAATTTTCGACGCCCGATGTCCCATCATCCGGCGCTTCGGAGTTTTCGAGCGGCACGTCGCGCAACAGTGTCGTGGTCGGCATTCCATCTGAGGACGAGCCGAGCCTGCGCAGGCAGTCGGCCATGGCCGCCATTTTCGGGTGGCGGTCCGGGAAGAATTTGCGTGCGTGGGCGTTGTCCACGGCCGTGAGAACATCCTGAACCGTGATGACGGAACTGTCGCGGGCCGGTTGCAACGCCGGCGTTTCTTCGTCGGCCGTTCGGCGGAGGATTCCCGCCTGGTCGAGCATGTCGGCCATTTCGTGCACTTCGGCCACGGAAGTGTCCAGCGCGGCGGCCAGTCCCTCCTCGTTCAGGGGGGCTTCGCCGCGGTGAAAACGGCTCACAACCTCGTGGCATATGGCCAGGGCCAGCACCCGCGTCTGCGAGATGCTGCGGGACGCGCAGCCGGCTTCGGCCTCGGGAAAGTCCGAATCGGGGAATGCGTGTACGATTTCCGCACCGAAGATGACGATGATCCAGCTCAGCTGCAGCCAGACCAGGAACAGGGGCAGGGCCGCGAAGCTGCCGTAGATGGCGTTGTAGCTGCTCACCCCGATCTGGAACCGGACATAGGCGATCTGCAGGAGTTGGTAGGCAGAGCCCGTCAGGACCGCGCCGAGCACGGCGCTGCCGAGGCGCACCCTGGTGTTGGGCATGATCAGGTACACCAGGGCGAACAGGACCCACAGCAGTATGTACGGGGCCAGGGCCAGACCCAGGGACACGGCCGGGTCGACCACGTTTTCGAGTCCGACCTGCGAGGACAGGGCCGAGACCTGCGAGGCGATGAAGACCGTGACGCTGCCCGACATGATGAGCAGGACCGGGCCGATGATCATGACCGTCAGATAGTCGCTCAGCTTGCGCATCAGGGGGCGCGGGGCGACACCCCAGATGAGGTTGAAGCTCTCCTCAATG
This sequence comes from Desulfomicrobium sp., assembly GCA_003542385.1. GTDB lineage: Bacteria > Desulfobacterota > Desulfovibrionia > Desulfovibrionales > Desulfomicrobiaceae > Desulfomicrobium. The sequence goes on along the minus strand of DPKT01000193.1, from coordinate 756 downwards.
CGCCCCAGCACCTTGATCACGGACCAGAACAGCACGGCCACGCCCACGCCGGCGATGAGGCCGCCCTTGGTGTTGTCGAGCATGTTGCGGGCGAAGCCGATGACCTGCAGGACCACTTCCTGCTGCGCGGCGAAATGCCTGAGCAGTTCGCGCTCGAGCATCTGCTCGAAGCCGAAGCCCTTGGCCACGCCGAAGGCCATGGCCGCCAGGGGAACCAGGGACAGCAGAGAATAGAAGGTCAGGGCCGATGCGTGCAGGGGGCCCTGTCTGGCCTCGAAGCCTTTGGCCGCCAGAAACAGGGTGCGGAGCAGGCGGACCGCGATCCAGGGGACGGGTCCGTGCCCGGGGCGGGCTCGCCACAGCGCGGCTGTCAGGGAGTCATTGAGGCGGTTCAGGGGATTGGTGCGTTCGTCCATGCTGTGTCCGGGTTGCGTTGAGACGCTTCCCGATTCTGTGGCCATGAACCATGCGCGCTGTCAACCGGGGAGTGCGGAATCAGACGGCTGACGGCGACCCTGTTTGCAGAGCGCACGAAAAAGGCCCCGCGCGGGGCGGGGCCTTGTGGAGGATGGCTGGCCGGTTGGGGCTAGCCGAGGATGGCTTTCAGGTCTTCGTCCGGGGTGGTGATGGGCTTGATGTCGAAGTTTTCGACCAGCACGTTCAGGACGTTCGGGGTGATGAAGGCCGGCAGGCTGGGCCCGAGGCGGATGCCCTTGATGCCGAGGGAAAGCAGCGTCAGCAGGATGGCCACGGCCT
>DPKT01000198.1 GCA_003542385.1 Desulfomicrobium sp. | reverse complement strand
CTGGGGCCCGAGATAGCGGCGCAGGGCCACGGCCTCGCGGCGGACATCGGCCAGGACCTGCCGCGCATGGGGCTGCGGGCTTTGCAGCAGCTGCTCCTCGACGTCGGCCATGCGGTCTTCGAGTTCCTCGATGACGCCGCCGATGTTCTCCGTCATGCGGGCCAGGAGCGTGACCAGAAACTCACCGCAGTTGCGCGGCCCCGAACCGGCCTCCAGGTCGGCCTGGATTTCCTTGACGGATTTGAGCTGGCGCTTGCGCGTGGAGATGATGCGCCCGTCCTCGATCCACAGCCTGATGGAGACCATGTCCTCGNNGCTCGGCCCCGGGGTTGAGGTTCACCCCGCGCAGGGTCAGCAGGAGCCCGCTCTTGTGGTGAAGCACCCGGGGGCGGGTCTCCTCGTCGCAGAGGGCCTCGGCCACGGGCGTGTCCAGCAGGTTCGAGCCGAGGAGCCAGGTGCGGGCCGCCTCGTCGGCGTAGTTCAGGTGCAGCCAGGGCAGGCCCTGCGCCTGGGGCAGGCTGTCGCCGGGTTGCCAGGGCAGGCGCTCGCCGCGTCCCTGCCCGTCAAGGGACCAGAGGCTGCTCGGGATGGGGGATGGGTCCATGTCTCTCGCCTGCCGAAGGGTAAAAAATGGTGAAGGATTGCCGGGGGTTCTGCTGCGACTTTGGCATTGCTTTTTGACCCTGGCAAGCGTAAAGGCGAAGCGTCTCACGTATGATGATCCGGGCATCCCGCCCGGACGAAGAAACAGGAGAACAGACAGTGGATTCTGGCGACAGTTGCGGCCCTAGGCCCTGCTCCCGACATTTCAATCTTTTCTGCCGAGCCCCCCGTCCCCACGCCTGATCAGGCCGCCTGACGGAACCTCGGCGTTCCGGCAGGTGGACCATGTTTTCAATCTTTCTTTCCCGTCGCCTGGCCTTCCGGCACCTTTTCGTGCGGACCGGCCGGGCAGTTGTCGCCGCGGGCCGCGCCGCGGACCCCTACTCGCGATTCCCTGAACGGTCTTAGGCATCCGGCCCCGCCCTGCGTCAAGCGGGCGCGTCCGTCAGCGCATCTTCAGCCACCGCAAGGAATCGCATCATGATCACCATCCGCAAGACCATCGACGGGAAACTCGTTCCCATCGACCATCTCGACTTCGACTGCTGGGTCAACCTGATCAACCCGTCCCAGGAGGAACTGCAGCGTATCTCCATCCTGCTGGGCGTGCCCCTGGACCACCTCTCGGACCCTCTCGACGCCGACGAGCGCGCCCGCATCGAGATGGAGGACGGGGTGCTTCTGCTGGTCATCCGCGTGCCCCTGGAGAACGAGGGCGACGCGCGGGTTCCGTACCAGACCCTGCCCATCGGCGTGGTCATCACGCCCACGGCCGTCATCACCGTCTGCCGCTCGGGCCGCGACCTGGTCACGGAGCTCCTGAACGGACGCACGCGCATCGTGGACACGGCCCAGCGCATGCGCTTCGCCATCCATCTCATGCAGCGCACGGCCCTGCAGTACCTGCACTGCCTCAAGGACATCAACCGCCGCTCCGACGTCATCGAGCAGCGTCTGCAGGCCTCCACGCGCAATCAGGAGCTCGTCGACCTCCTGGGCATCGAGAAGAGCCTCGTCTACTTCGCCACGTCCCTCAAGGCCAACGACATCATCATGGACAAGGTCCTGCGCATGCGCAGCGTCCAGCTCTCCGAGGACGACTCGGACCTGCTGGAGGACGCCATCACCGAAAACCGGCAGGCCATCGGCATGACGAGCATCTACAGCGACATCCTGTCCGGGACCATGGACGCGTTTGCCTCCATCATCTCCAACAACATGAACACGGTCATGAAGTTTTTGACCGGGTTCACAATCATCATGATGATCCCCAACATCGTCAGCGGCATCTACGGCATGAACATCCCCCTGCCGTTCCAGGCCGAGGCCCACGCCTTCTCCATCGTCTCGGCCATCACGGCCGGGGCCTGCCTGCTGGCCTGGATGGTCTTCATCAAGAAGCGCTGGCTCTAGGCTGCCGCCCCAAACACGTTCTGGACTGCGTTGCTCCCCGATTTTGAAGGGCTTATGTAGACGGCTACACTTCACCCTTCAAAATCGGCTCGCGCCTTGCCAGAACGCGTTTGGGACGGCAGCCGGCGACATCGAAGAAAAAGCGTTCTGGATTGCGTTGCTCCCCGATTTTGAAGGGCTCATGTAGACGGCTACACCTCACCCTTCAAAATCGGCTCGCGCCTTGCCAGAACGCTTTCTGGACGGTCGCCGGCGACTTGAAGAAGAAAGCGTTCCGGACTGCGTCGGCAACGCCGATTTTGGCTGGCTTATGCAGGCGGGTGCAGGCGTCAGTCTTTTCGATCCGTACATCAGCGGTACATTCGGGTCATTCCCGCGAAGGCGGGAATCCATGCCTTTGCAAACGATGGACCTGGCTCCCCGCCTTCGCGGGGATGACTTCTCCTTGAGCGCGATACTCCTGAGCAACGAAAAATTTTCCTGTTTGGGAATCGGCTCGCGTCCCCTCCATTGCCGGAGAAGCTTGCTTCAAACTTCGAAAACCCCTGGATTGCCGCGCTTCGCTCGCAATGACTTGGGTGTCAAATCGTCATTGCGAAGAGTCTTCGACGTGGCAACCCATGCTTTTCCGGGGCCTTCTTCGTCCCGCCGCGAGGATTTTGCGGGACAAGGCCCTTGTCCTTGAGCGTGGTCGGGATTACATTTCAATATCTCGAAACGAATGAACGTGGCGCATTCTTCATCAATGAGGCCGAGGGGGTTCTGGCGGTTGTATACAGGGAGTCAAGACATGTGATTGATCTCCAAGATGTCTTGCGATGAGAGTTCCATGTCCGTTCATGTCAAAGGTTGAGGGACGCCATGCTGCATATGTCCTGGGCAAAAACACGTAATGCATTGGCTTTTATTCGTGCTTTGTGCATGCAGTGTATCGTGCTTTGCCTTGTTCTGCTTCCCGTTTCCGGTTTGTGCGGCGAACTTGTCGTGGGCAATGACCCCAGTTACCCCCTCTCCCAGGCCGTCACGAGCCTCGAAGACCCCGGTGGGCGCCTGACAGTCGAAGAGGTGGCCGAAGCTTCCGCGCAGGGGCGCTTCGTCGCGCTGGGGCCGGATTCGCGGCAGACCAATTTCGGGCTGACCCACTCCGCGTTCTGGCTGCGGGTGTCCCTGCTCAGGGGACCGGACGCCCCTGCGGACTGGCTTCTGGAGGTGGACTACCCATCCCTGGACAGCGTGGAACTCTACCTCCCGCGGGAGGGCGGCTTCGACCGCCAGGCCTCCGGGGACCTGCTGCCCTTTACGGCCCGCCCTGTGGAGCACGTCAGCCATGTCTTCCCGGTCAGCCTCCAAGATGCCTCACCCCGGGTCATTTATCTGCGAATCCAGTCCCAAGGCACCCTCAGCGCGCCGTTGCGCCTCTGGCAGCCCGAGGTCCTCTGGAAGAGCGATCACAGGAAATATGCGGCCCTGAGCCTCTATTTCGGCATGCTGGCGGGTTTGGCCCTCTACAACTTCCTGCTGTATCTGTCGCTTCGAGACAGGATCTATCTTCTCTATGTCCTGTTTGTGGCGTTCATGGCCCTCGGACAATCAGCCCTGACAGGGTTCGGCGCACAGTTCCTTTGGCCGGGTCTTGCGTGGTGGACCAATGTCTCACTGCCAGTGGGTATGGGCTTGACGGGCATTTTCGCGACGATTTTCGCACGCGAATTTCTTTCCACGGCCACAAAGCTCCCTCGTCTCGACAAGGGTATGATATTGCTCGTCATCTCCTTCGCGATGTGCGTTCTTTTTTCGTTTTTCCTCCCGTACTGGATTCCGGCATGGCTCATCAACATCATCGGCGTGCTTTTTTCCGTGTACATCGTTCTTGTCGGCATCGTCAGCTACAGGCGCAAACACCCCGGCGCCCGCTATTTCATCCTCGCCTGGGCCCTGCTGCTGCTGAGCGCCGCGGTGCTCTCGGTGCACAACATGGGCAAGCTGCCGTCGAACCTGCTGACGACCAATGCCCTGCTCATCGGTTCCGCCTTCGAGATGCTCCTGCTGTCCTTCGCCCTGGCGGACCGCATCCATGCGGCCAGGCAGGAAACGGCCCTGGCCCAGGCAGAGGCCATCAGCGCCAAGCAGGCCATGGTCGACACGCTGCTCGAGACGGAGCGCATGCTCGAAAGCCGCGTGACCGAGAGGACGCAGGAACTGGTGCAGGCCAATGAACGTCTCAGGGAGAAGGAGGAGCAGCTCAGGCATCTGGCGCATTTCGACGCCCTCACGGGGCTGCCCAACAGGAAGCTTTTCACCGATCGCATGGATAGCGCCCTCAAGCGGGCGCGCCGCAATTCCGCACGGCTGGCCCTGCTCATGGTCGATCTGGACGACTTCAAGGCCATCAACGATACGCACGGCCACTTTGCCGGGGACATGGTCCTCGTGGAGGTGGCCAGGCGTTTCGAGCCCCTGCTCCGCGACACGGACACCGTGGCGCGTCTGGGCGGGGATGAGTTTGTCGTCATCGTCGAGTCGCCGGAAGACCGCTCGGCGGCGGAGGTGGTCGCGGCCAAGGTCGTGCGGGCCATGCGCGAGCCCATCGACCTGGGCGACGGGCAGGAGGTCCGTGTCGGGATGAGCGTCGGTGTGGCGCTTTACCCGGACGACGCCC
>DPKT01000201.1 GCA_003542385.1 Desulfomicrobium sp. | reverse complement strand
GGGCGGCGTCCGCTCAGGAGCAGGCCACTTCCGGGCAGGCGGAGCAGGCCATCCCTCCCGCGGATCATTCCGGCCACGGCGCGTCTCCGGAAGCACAGCAGGAGTCCGGGGCAGCCGCGGACCATTCCATGCACGCCGTCCCGGCCGCGCCCGCCCAGGCTCCGCATGTCCACCAGGAGCCCGCTCCTGCGGCCCAAGAGACGCAGGACATCGGCGTGACGGAGAAGCTCGGCGGGTACATCGCCGCCGAAGCCGCGTTCCGCGACGAAACCGGCCGGCCCGTGACCATCGGGCAGATCATCGACAAGCCGACAATCGTCGTGCCCATCTATTTCTCCTGCCCCAACGTCTGCGCCATCATCCAGAGTTCCCTGACGCAGGTTCTGCCCGACGTGGCGCTCACGCCGGGCGTGGACTTCCAGGTGGTCAGCGTCAGCTTCGACGAGACGGACACGCCGGAGCTGGCCGCCAACCAGCGGCGCAACTACCTGGCGGCCATGGACTTCAAGTACCCCGAGAGCGGTTGGCGCTTCCTGACGGGTGACGAGAAGAACATCCGCCTGCTGACGGACTCCCTGGGCTTCGGCTTCCGCCGCTCGGGCAGGGATTTCCTGCACCCCGTGGTGGTCATGGCCGTGTCGCCCAAGGGCAAGGTCGTGCGCTACCTCTACGGCACCAAGCCCCTGGCCTTCGACCTGACCATGGCCGCCACCGAGGCCGGGAAGGAGCAGATCGGGCTGTCGGTCAAGCGCGTCCTGGCCTACTGCTTTTCCTACGACCCGGCAGGCAAGCGCTACGCGTTCAACTTCATGAAGATCACGGCCACGGGCATCCTCTTCATCCTCGGCGTGCTCCTCGTCTCCCTGCTGCTGGCCGGCCGCAAGAAGCGCCGGCCCAGAAACTGATCCCCGGAGGTCCCCCCGATGCCCAGTCCCGGCGAAACCGTCCCCTTTCTCGATCCGCTTCCGGGCAGAAGCGGCCTGACGTCCTGGATCTTCTCCACGGACCACAAGCGCATCGGCATGCTCTACCTGTGGTGCATCCTGACCATGTTCGCCGTGGGCGTGGTCATCGGCGTGCTCATGCGCCTGGAGCTCATCGCCCCGGGCCGGACCATCATGGGCGCCCAGGCCTACAACGCCATGTTCACCCTGCACGGCGTGGTCATGGTCTTCCTCTTCGTCATCCCCGGCATCCCGGCGGCCTTCGGCAACATCCTGCTGCCCCTGCAGATAGGGGCCGAGGACGTGTCCTTCCCGCGATTGAACATCTTCTCCTGGTGGCTGTACCTGACGGGCGCGGCCCTGGCCGTGACCAGCCTCTTCACGGGCGGCGGGCCTCCGGACACGGGCTGGACCTTCTACGTGCCCTTCAGCGAGCGGACCACGACCAACGTGTTCCTGGCAGTGGTGGCCGTCTTCATCCTGGGCTTCTCGTCCATCCTGACGGGCCTCAACTTCATCACCACCATCCACCGCCTGCGCGCGCCGCAGATGAGCTGGGGGAAGCTGCCGCTCTTCGTGTGGTCCCTCTACGCCACGGCCTGGATCCAGCTTCTGGCCACGCCGGTCCTGGGCGTGACCGTGGCCCTGGTCTTCATCGAGCGCCTGCTGGGCATCGGCCTCTTCGACCCGGCCAAGGGCGGCGACCCGCTCCTGTACCAGCACCTGTTCTGGATCTACTCGCACCCGGCCGTGTACATCATGATCGTGCCGGCCATGGGCGTGGTCTCGGAGATCATCCCGGCCTTCGCCCGCAAGTCCATCTTCGGATACAAGGCCATCGCGGTTTCGAGCCTGGCCATCGCCTTCGCCGGGTCCCTGGTCTGGGCCCACCACATGTTCACCAGCGGCATGAGCGACACGGCCGTGCTCGTCTTCTCCTTCCTGACCTTCGTCGTGGCCATCCCCTCGGCCATCAAGGTCTTCAACTGGGTGGCCACGCTGTACAAGGGCTCCATTTATCTCGAACCGCCGCTGCTCTTCGCCCTGGGCTTCATCTTCCTCTTCTCGATCGGCGGTCTGACCGGGCTGGTGCTCGGTTCGGCCGGCACGGACATCCACGTCCACGATACGTACTTCGTGGTCGCGCACTTCCACTACGTCATCTTCGGCGGAACGGGCTTCGGGCTCTTCGCGGCCATGCACTTCTGGTTCCCCAAGATCTTCGGGCGCATGTACGACCGCAAGCTGGCCAACGCCAGTTGGTACCTGCTCGTCGGCGGGTTCAACATGCTCTATTTCCCCATGTTCCTCATCGGCCTCATGGGCATGCCGCGCCGCTACTACGACTACCTGCCCATGTACCAGACGGGTCACATGATCTCGACGGCGGGGTCGTGGGTGCTCGTCGCGGGACTGGTCACCATGTTCTGGGGGCTGTCGAAGTGCCTGCGCGGGCCTCGCACCGTGGGTGCCAACCCCTGGGGGGCCGCCACCCTGGAGTGGACCCTGTCGAGCCCGCCGCCGCACCTGACCTTCCTCGACCCGCCGGACGAGGTGCCGAGTCCGTACTCCTACGCGGGGGTGAAGCGCGATGCATGAGCCGCACAAGGACTACCTGGGCGACAAGTTCGGCATGTGGCTCTTCCTCTTCACGGAGATCCTGCTCTTCGGCGGACTCTTCCTCCTCTACGCGATCTACCTGCACCGCTACCCGGTCGAGTTCCATCAGGGCGGGCTGGAGCTGTCCCGCGTCTTCGGCGCGGCCAACACCGTGGCGCTCATCACGTCGAGCCTCACCGTGGCCCTGGCCATCTCGGCCCTGCAGCAGGGGAGGCGAGGGCTGTGCCAGGGCCTCCTGGCCGCGACCATCGCCCTGGCCGGCGTGTTCATGGTCAACAAGTACTTCGAGTGGTCGGCCAAGATAGCCCACGGCATCTACCCGGGTTCGCCGGAACTGGCGCAGTCGGGCGGGACGAACGTCTTCTTCGGCCTCTACTATGTCATGACCGGGGCCCACGGGCTGCACGTGGTCATCGGCGCGGCCGTCCTGGCCTTCTGCATGCTGCGCATCGGGCAGGGCAGGGTCACGGCCGAGGACTTCGGGCTGCTGGAAAACGGCGGGCTGTACTGGCACCTGGTGGACCTGGTCTGGATATTCCTCTTCCCACTTTTTTACCTGATCAGCTGACATGACACACAAGCACATCATGCCGTTTGGCCTCTTGGTGAAAATCTGGCTGGCCCTCATGGTCCTGACCGGGGTCACGGTGGGGGTGGCGTCCTTCGACTTCGGATTCCTGAACGTCCTGGTGGCCATGAGCGTGGCATCCCTCAAGGCGCTCTTGGTCGTGCTCTTCTTCATGCATCTCAAGTACGAGAACAGGGTGCTGGGCGCCTTCGTCATCCTGGTCTTCGTCATCCTGGCCATCTTCATCGGTTTCACCTTCTTCGACGTGGCCTGGCGTCCGGAGGCCGGCGCATGACCCCGACCATCATCCAGGCCGGCACCGCCGCCGCGGCCCGGGTCGACCAGACCTTCCTCCTCATCTTCGGCGTCTCGGCGGCCATCCTGGTCTTCATCACGCTGCTCATGGTCTGGTTCGTCTTCCGCTACCACCACGCGCGCCACCCCCAGGCCGCGGACATCCGCGGCAACGTCTGGGCCGAGATCGCCTGGACCGTCATCCCGACGGTCCTGGTCATGGGCATGTTCTGGTCCGGCTGGACGAGCTTCAAGGCCCTGCGGTCGGCGCCGGCCGACGCCATGCGCGTCAAGGTCACGGCGCGCATGTGGTCGTGGGTCTTCGAGTACGAGAACGGCAGGCGCGCCAGCACCCTCTACGTGCCCGTGGACCGCGCCGTGCGCCTCGACATGACCTCGGCCGACGTGCTGCACAGCTTCTTCGTGCCGGCCTTCCGCATCAAGATGGACACCGTGCCCGGCATGGAGACCTACGCCTGGTTCCAGGCCGAGCGCGAGGGCAGCTACGACATCCTCTGCGCCGAGTACTGCGGCCTGCAGCACGCGAACATGCTGTCCACCGTGGAGGTCCTGGACGCCGAGGGGTTCCGGGAGTGGTACGAGAGCGGGGCCGGCGGCGACGACGAGGCTGTGGGGCTGATGGAGTCCTACGGCTGCCTGGGCTGCCACTCCCTGGACGGCTCCGAGGAGGCCGGGCCGACGCTCATGGGCATCTACGGCAAGGAGCGCCCCATCGTCGTCGACGGCGGCGGCACGCGCACCGTGGTGGCCGACGAGCAGTACCTGCGCCGCGCCATCCTGGAGCCCGACGCCGAGCTGGTGGCCGGGTACGAGGGCATGCCGTCCTACAAGGAGGAGATGCCGGCTGAGGATCTCGAGAAGATCCTCCGCTTCCTGACGGGCGGGGCGGCCCGCGACCTGGACAGGGGCAGGTCGCTCATGGAGGCCGAAGGGTGCCTGAGCTGCCATTCCACGGACGGTTCCGAGATCGCCGGTCCGACCTTCAAGGGAATCTACGGGCACAAGGTCGTCCTGGAGGACGGGACCGAGGTCGTGGCCGACGAGGCCTATCTGACCGAGGCCATCCGGGACCCCGAAAAGACCATGGTCAAGGGGTACGAGCCCATCATGCCGCCGTACTCGCACCTTAGCGACGAGGATGTGAAAGCCATGATCGACTACATGCGCTCCCTGCCGGAAGGCCATGATTAGGGCGGCCGCATCCCTGACCCGGCCGGGCGTCTCCCTGGCCGTGGGGCTCTCGGCCCTGTCGGGCTGGTTGCTGGCCACGGCGGGGGCGCCCTCCGTCGCTGTCGAAGGCGCGGCCGTCATGGCCGGGACCTTCGCCCTGAGCGCGGCCGTCTCGGTTCTGAACCAGATTCAGGAGCGTCACCTGGACGCCCTCATGAAGCGCACCAGAAGCCGCCCCCTGGCCAGCGGCAGAATGAGCGCCGGTCAGGGACTGGGCGTGTTCGCCCTGCTGCTGGCCCTTGCCGCCGCCTGCCTGTGGGTCGGCTTCGGGCCGGGCTCCCTGGCGGTCATCTTCGTCGTGCTCGGGCTTTACAACGGCCTCTACACATATCTCAAAGCCGTCACGGGC
>DPKT01000069.1:5852-5992 GCA_003542385.1 Desulfomicrobium sp. | reverse complement strand
GACCCGGTCACTTGCCCAGGAATCCGATGTCCTGGCCCGCCACGTCCGTCAGGCTGTATTCCTCGAGCTTGCGGTACAGGGTCTTGCGGCCGATGCCCAGCATCTGGGCGGCCTTGGACTTGTTGCCCTGCACGGCGTGC
>DPKT01000069.1:0-5741 GCA_003542385.1 Desulfomicrobium sp. | reverse complement strand
GGATCATGCCGCGCTCGATGATGTTTTTGAGCTCGCGCACGTTGCCGGGCCAGGGGTTGTCCATGAGCTGCTGCAGGGCCCTGGGGGAGATCTTGTACTCCTTGCCGTCCTTGGCCAGGGACATCAGGAAATGCTCGACCAGGGACGGGATGTCCTCGCGGCGTTCGCGCAGGGGCGGCAGCTCGATGGTGAAGACGTTGATGCGGTGGTAAAAGGCGTCGTGGAACCGCCCCTCCTCCACCTCCTTGGCCAGGTTCTTGTTGGTGGCGAAGATGAAACGCACGTCCACGCAGCGCTCCTCCTTGTCGCCCACCCGGCGGAAGTGCTGGGTCTCCAGAACGCGCAGCAGGGCGCCCTGCAGTTCAAGGCTCAGTTCCCCCACCTCGTCGAAGAAGAGGGTGCCCTTGTGGGCCAGGCTCAGCAGGCCGTCGGTGCTGCGGTCTGCGCCGGTGAAGGCGCCCTTGCAGTAGCCGAAGAGCTCGCTCCTGAGGAGTTCCTTGTCGAAGGTGCCGCAGTTCTTGATGATCAGGGGCTGATCGGCGCGGCGGCTCTGGGCGTGCAGGGCTGCCGCGGCTACGTTCTTGCCCGTGCCGCTCTCGCCCGTCAGCAGCACCGGCACGTCCGTGGGCGCAGCGCGTTCGATCAGGTAGCGGACATGCTGCACGGACTTGGAGTGGCCGATGAACTTGGGCATGGACTTGTGTTCCGAGTTGTGCCGCAGGAGTTCGTTCTCGCGCTGCAGCCGCACCCTCTGGTAGGCCTTCTCGATGACCTGCTCCATGCGTTCCAGGGAGAAGGGCTTGGTGATGTAGTCGTAGGCTCCGTTCTTCATGGCCTCCACGGCATTGTCCACGTCGGCGTAGCCGGTGATGAGGATGATGGCGACGTTGGGCACCGTCTCCAGCAGCTTGCTCATCAGCTCCAGGCCGTTGGCGTCGGGCAGCCGGATGTCCAGGATGATGATGTCGCAGTAGTTCTTGTGCAGGAAATCGAAGGCCTCGGCAGCGCTCCCCACGGTGTGGATGCTGCGTCCGGGGGACGCCAGTTCGCGGGAGAAGAGCTTGCGTATGTTGGACTCGTCGTCGACGACGAGTATTTCAATGGAATTGAAGATGCTCATGTGTTCTGTTCCTTGTTGTTGCCGGGGAATCCGGTGGGGAGCATGACCTTGAAGATCGAGCCCTTGCCCGGTTCGCTGCAGACGAGGATCTCCCCCCCGTGCTGCTGGATGATATTGTAGCAGATGGACAGGCCGATGCCGATGCTGTGTCCCTGGCTCTTGGTGGTGAAGAAGGGAATGAAGAGCTTGCCCAGCTTGTCGGGGGAGATGCCCTGGCCCGTGTCCTCGACGGTCAGGGTCGCGTGTCCCGGCCTGTCGAGGCTGGTGCGGATCGTGATGGTCCCTTCGGAATCGATGGCGTCCATGGCGTTGAGCACGAGATTGAGCAGAACCTGCTTGAGTTCCCCCTGAGCCCCCTGGATGGTTACGGCTTCCGGGTGCAATTCCAGGACCAGATTGATGCCCGGGCGCAGCTTGATCTGGTGGTGCAGGATCTTGACGGAGTCGGCGACCAGCGTGTTAAGATTTATCGTGTTGAACTTGCAGGTTTTTTGGCTGCTGAACGAGAGCAGGTTGCCGACGATGTCGCGGCAGCGGTTGCATTCTTCCAGGATGGTGGTGGTGTAGTCGGTGAAATCTTCGAGCAACGTCGTGTCCGCGTTCTCGGCCAGCAGGGCGGCCAGGGCCGGGATGCGGCGCTTGAGGGCCTCGGAGAACCCGCTGATGGCCGCCAGGGGGTTGTTGATCTCGTGGGCCACGCCGGCGGCCAGGAGGCCGATGGTGGCCATTTTTTCGGCCTGGTAGTATTTGGCTTGGTACTCCTTTTCCATGGTCACGTCCCGCTTGGAGACGAGGACCGTGCGGACCTGCCCCTTGTCGTCGAACATGGGTGAGGCCACCACCTCGAAGCGCAGGTTCCTCTCCGAGCGGGGGTCGATGTACGAGGTGCGGTCCGGCTTGCCCGTCTGCAGGGCCGTGCGCAGGGGGCAGGTCCGGCAGGGAGTCGAGCGGCCGCGGAAGACTTCGTAGCAGTACCTGCCCTTGGGCTGGTCGATGTCGAAATAGTCGTGGAAGACCTTGTTCACGTAGACGATGCGGTAGTCGGGGGAAACCACTGCCAGCAGGTCCATGATGCCGTTCAGGATATCCTGGATTTCCTGCTTCTTGCGTTCGAGCTCGGCATTGTAGGTTTCAAGCTCGGCCATCTTTTCCTGCACTTCGCGGAAGAAGCCGAGCTTGGTGTATCCGGGTCCGACGATGTCGGACAGCTTCGTCCTGTTCATCACCAGACCTCTTCGCAGATGGCCAGAAGCTCCTCGGCCGTGGCCGGGCGGGGATTGGTCAGCAGGCAGGCGTCCTTGGTGGCCATCTCGCAGATCTGCGGGAAGGCGGTGCGGTCGTTGACGATCTCCCGGAAATGGGTCGCGGTTCCCAGTTCCTCGAATATCTCGTGCAACCGGGTGATGCCTGCTTCCGCGGTCTGGCGCGAGGAGGACAGCCTGCGTCGCAGGACGATTTCGCCGATGGTGGCCATTTTTTCCTCGCAGGCCGGGAGGTTGTACTTCATGACCGCCGGCAGCAGGACCGGGTGCACCATGCCGTGGGTGGTGTCGAAGAAGCCGCCCAGGGAATGGGCGATGGCGTGACAGGCGCCGAGGCTCGCGTTGCTGAAACTCATGCCCGCGGCCGTGGCGGCGATGGACAGGAATTCAAGCGCCTTCGGGTCCCTGGTCTTGAGGGCGGGCTGCATGTTGTCGAGTATGAGGTGGATGGCCTTCAGGGCCTGGGTTTCGGTCAGCGTGTGGGCGATGAGGGATACGTAGGACTCGACGGCATGGGCCAGTGCGTCCACGGCTGACGAGATCAGCAGGTCGTCGTCGACGGTGGACAGGAGTTCCGGGTCGATGATGGACACGTTGGGCGTCAGCGAGCGGCTGATGAGGGACATCTTCACCTTGCGCCCCACGTCGGTGATGATGGCGAACTGGGAGATGTCCGACCCGCTTCCGGCCGTGGAGGGCAGGAAGATCATGGGCGGAAGGGGGCTGGTGATGAGGTTGGCGCCCTCGTAGTCCTGGATGGTCCCGCCGTTGCTGACCACGGTGGCAACGCCCTTGGCCATGTCCATGGGGCTGCCGCCGCCCAGGGCGATGACCACGTCCGCCCCTTCGGCCTTGTAGAGCTCCGCCCCGGTATGCACCTCGTAGTCGCGCGGGTTGGAGCTGACATTGGAGTAGTAGACCCAGCGCAGGGAGGACGCTTCGATGATCTGCAGCAGTTTCTTCACCCAGCCGCTTTTTTCCAGCCCCGGGTCGCTGACCACGAAAACCTTCTTCGCTCCAAGTTGAAGGGCGTAGGAGCCGGTGTACTCCATGCTGCCGTGGCCGAATATGATCTCCGGCAAGGAAAATTTCCGAATGTCCATGCTCTACCTCGTTTGGGTACGTTCAACGTGCATCGGGTCTGGCGGTGGGACCGTCCGTTGATGGTGTGTGCAAAAAGGATACGATCAGCGCCCTTCTGCCGGAGCGGATGTCCCTATTTTCGCAAGATTATTTGTAACAATCCGTAAATAAAACATAAAATTCATCTCAAGGGGACTTTGCCTGCCGGAGGTTCACGCAGAGACCAGAGGTGGGGTGTAGAGGCGAACGGGCATAATGGGTCTTTTTGACCCAGAAGCTTCTTCAACGCAAGGATCAAAGTGATACAAAGAGCGGGTGCGTCGGGCCGGGGGCGTGGCGTCCTTGTCTGCTCTCAGAGGCATGCGGGAGGGGCAGGGCCAGTGATTATGGCCTGTTAGCGCAAGAATGGGACCAAAAAATCGTCCTTTTTTCATTCTGGCCCCGTTCTTGCCTAAAGGAGAGTCACGAGAGTCAACTAGGGTCCTTTTCGTTTGTAACAATCTTTAGCGAGGTGCAATCATGGCTGTTCAAGAAATGGTTTACGGTTTCTTCATTCCCAGCGTTACTCTGATCGGTATTGGCGCTTCCAAGCAGATTCCCGAGAAGATCAAGGCCCTGGGCGGCAGCAAGCCTCTGGTCGTCACCGATAAGGGTATCACCGGTTGCGGTCTGACCAAGCAGATCACCGACCTGCTCGACGCTGCCGGAATGAAGTATGAAGTATACGACGAGACCATCCCGAACCCCACGGACAACAACGTCCACGCCGGCGTTGATGTTTACAAGAAAAAGAAATGCGACTCCCTGATCTCCCTGGGCGGCGGCTCCTCCCATGACTGCGGCAAGGGCATCGGCCTGGTCGTGGCCAACGGCGGCAAGATTCACGACTTCGAAGGCGTGGACAAGTCCACCAAGCCCATGCCCCCGTATCTGGCCGTGAACACCACCGCCGGCACCGCCTCCGAAATGACCCGCTTCTGCATCATCACCGACACCTCCCGCAAGGTGAAGATGGCCATCGTCGACTGGCGCGTCACCCCCGGCATCGCCATCGACGACCCGATGCTGATGGTCGGCATGCCCCCGGCGCTGACCGCCGCCACCGGCATGGACGCCCTGACCCACGCCGTGGAAGCCTATGTTTCCACTATCGCCACCCCCATGACCGACGCCTGCGCCCAGAAGGCCATCGAACTGATCGCCAAGTACCTGCGCAAGGCCGTGGCCAACGGCAAGGACATCGAAGCCCGCGAAGGCATGTGTTTCGCGCAGTACCTGGCCGGCATGGCTTTCAACAACGCCAGCCTCGGCCACGTGCACGCCATGGCTCACCAGCTGGGCGGCTTCTATGACCTGCCGCACGGCGAATGCAACGCCATCCTGCTGCCCCACGTCGAGCGCGCCAACCTGAACGCCAAGCTGGAACGCTTCGTCGACATGGCCAAGTTCCTGGGCGAGAACGTGGAAGGCCTGTCCATCCGCGCCGCCGCCGAGAAGTGTCTCGACGCCATCAAGCAGCTGTCCACCGACGTCGGCATTCCTTCCGGCCTGATCGAACTTGGCAAGCGCTACGGCAAGAACGTCCGCAAGGAAGACATCGCCATCATGACCGGCAACGCCCAGAAGGACGCCTGCGGTCTGACCAACCCCGTTTGCCTGAAGGACGCCGACGTGGCCCGCATCTACGAGGCCGCTCTGTAAGCTTGAGGATATCGCCCGCGCGCCGGAGAGATTCCGGCGCGCAATCCGCTACGCGGCATTCGCCGGAAAAGAGGTGCGCCATGTGGTTCGACGACGCTTCACTCCTTCGCCTTGAAGAGGTCGACTGGAAGATCTGCAACGATCGTGGTGAACTCAGCGTATCCGTGTGCGACCAGCACGTTCCGGAAACGGCCGGCTTCGATGAGATGTGGTGCGGTATGCAGGAGGACACTACGACTGCATATGAATGCACATGACGTTCGGATCATCATGATCTGAGCCGGAAAAGAGACTGCCGCGAAGTTTGCGATGCCAGTCACCGGGGGCAGGGTTGGAGTTGGCATTAACTCCAACCCTGCCCTTTTTTTTGCTTTATGTCATAATTGGCAGCACTTGCTGCCGTTCAAACCTGTTACGTCTTGTAGGAGAAACCATGAAGATTCTGCGCATCAATACCCGGACCAAGTCCTTCAAGTTCGAGGAACTTGGCGACTACGCCGGCCTCGGCGGCCGCGCCCTGACTTCCAGGGTCGTCAACAGGGAAGTGCCTGCGGACTGTCACGCCCTTTCCGCCG
>DPKT01000156.1 GCA_003542385.1 Desulfomicrobium sp. | reverse complement strand
GACGAGGCCGCACTGGGCACGCGGCACCGCGCGGCCATCGGCGTGACCGAGGAGACCGACGCCGTGGCCCTCATCGTGTCCGAGGAGCGGGGCAGCATATCCCTGGCCGTGGGCGGGCGCATCACGAGCAGCCTCAATGAGGTCCGCCTGAAGAAAGTTCTTGCCGCTGCGTTGAGGAAATGATGTGGAATAACTGGCAATACAGAGCGCTGGCCCTGCTTCTGGCTTTGGCGTGCTGGTATGTGGTCTCGGGGCAGGAGAAGGTCGAGACGTGGCTCGAGGTGCCGCTCGAATTCGTGAACCTTCCCCAGCAGATGGAGATCACCTCCGGGCTGGTCAACAAGCTGCAGGTGCGCATACGCGGCACGAGCAACCAGGTCCGGTCCCTGAACACGGGTCGGCTGGCCTACAAGCTCGATCTGGCCAAGGTTCAGGTCGGGACCAACGTCATTCCGCTCGTGCCCGAGAGCATGGCCATCACTTCGGCGGTCGAGGTCGTCGAGATCAACCCGACGCGTCTGGAACTCGTGGCCGACGTCATGGTTTCCAAGAGCGTGCCGGTTCATCTTGACTGGGAAGGACTGCCCGGCGAAGACATGCAGTTCAAGAACGCCACCGTGGTACCGGATCAGGTCACCGTGACCGGGTTCGCCAGCGCCTTGGAGAAGGTGGACAGGGTGCCCACGGTGCGAGTGCAGGTTCCCGCGGACGGCAGCCTAACGGCGTCGGGCAGGGCCCGCCTGCTGCTCCCCCCGGATGTGCGCACGTCCGTGGCCTCCGTCAGCTATGACCTGCATTTCGGGCACATCAAGCAGGAAATCTGGATCAAGGTGAACCTGGAGGCCGTCGAGTACCCTTCCTTCACCTACGTCATGGAACCCAAGTTCGCGCGCGTCAGGCTGCTCGTTCCGGTGCGGCTCCTCAAGGACAAGGATTGGCGGGAGAAGCTGCGCATGACGGTGGACCCCGGGGCCAATCCTGCTCTCGGGCAGAGCGTCGTCAAGCCCGAGTACATTTTCCCGGACGGGGTGGAACTGCTGGAATCCAAGCCTGAGGAAATTGAAATCATCGTGCAGCGCAACGAGTCGCTGACCCCATAAGAGGAGAGCGGATGGGCAGACTTTTCGGAACGGATGGAATCAGGGGACGCGTCAACAGCCACCCCATGCAGCCGGAACTCGTGCTGCGACTCGGGTTGGCCGCGGGCCAGTATTTCCGCAACGGCAGCAGGCGGCACAGGGTCGTCATCGGCAAGGACACGCGGCTTTCGGGGTACGTCTTCGAGTCGGCCCTGACCTCGGGCTTCTGCGCCGCCGGCATGGACGTCTTCCTGGTCGGCCCCATGCCGACTCCGGCCATCAGCTTCCTGACGCGCAGCATGCGCGCCGACCTGGGTGTGGTCATCTCCGCCTCCCACAACCCCTACATGGACAATGGCATCAAGTTCTTCGACAAGGACGGCTTCAAGCTGGCCGACGAGGCAGAGAACGAGATCGCGGCCATGATCACCAACCCGGATTTCGCCTGGGACTACCCGGCCTACGATCAGGTCGGCCGGGCCAGGAAGATTCAGGACAGCCCGGGGCGCTACATCGTCGAACTCAAGCACAGCTTTCCGGCGGGCATGACCCTGGACGGCCTGACCATCGTTCTCGACTGCGCCCACGGGGCCGCGTACCGCGTCGCGCCGCTCATCTTCGAGGAGCTCGGCGCCAAGGTCGTGACTCTCGGCGTGGAGCCCGACGGCCTGAACATCAACAAGGGCTGCGGCTCCCTGCACCCCGAAGGCCTTGCGGCCAAGATCCGGGAGCATCGGGCCGACATCGGCCTGGCCCTGGACGGGGACGCCGACCGGCTCATCGTGGTCGACGAGCACGGAACCGTGCTCGACGGGGACCAGATCATGGCCGTTTGCGCGGACGAGATGCTGTCCCGCGGGACCCTCGCCGGCAACACGCTGGTCGCCACGGTCATGAGCAACATGGCCCTGGAGGTCTTCATGCAGGAGCGCGGCGGCCGGCTGGTGCGGACCAAGGTCGGCGACCGATACGTCGTTGAGGAAATGCGCAGGGGAGGGTATCTTCTCGGCGGGGAACAGTCCGGGCACCTGGTCTTCATGGAGCATTCGACCACGGGCGACGGAACCCTGGCGGCGCTGCAGCTGCTGCGCATCATGGTCGCCAGACAGCGTTCCATCTCCGAGATTGCCGGGCTGTTGACGCCTTTCCCCCAGAAGCTCGTCAACGTGAAGGTCAAGCGGAAAGTCCCCTTCGCCGACGTTCCCTCCATCCAGGCGGCGGTGAAGAACGCGGAGGATCGGCTGGGCAGGACGGGCCGGGTGCTGCTGCGCTATTCCGGGACCGAGTCCCTGGCCCGCATCATGGTCGAAGCCCGGGATGAGTCTCTGGTCAACGACCTGTGCGACGATCTGACCCAGGCCGTGGAGTCGGGACTGGCCTGAAATCGAAATTTTGAGGAGCGGGGAACGCCCGCCCTCGTCGGGTATAAACAAGGAGCGATCCATGCAGGTACGTAAAGTTGTCATTCCGGTGGCAGGGTGGGGAACCAGATCACTTCCGGCGACCAAGAATGTGCCCAAGGAAATTCTGCCGGTGTTCCGGAAGCCCTCCATCCAATATATCGTGGAGGAGGCCATCGCCTCGGGCCTGTCGGACGTGGTTTTCGTCAACAACCAGAACAAGCGCATCATCGAGGACCATTTCGACTACAACCTCGCCCTGGAGCAGCTGCTCGAACGCAAGGGGCAGACGGATCTGCTGGCCGAGGTGCGCAAGGTGGCCATGATGGCCAACATCATCGTCGTGCGCCAGAAGGAGCAGCTGGGCCTGGGCCATGCGGTGCTCTGCGCGCGGGAGGTCGTCAAGGACGAGCCCTTCGCCGTCATGGTCGGCGACGACCTCATGTTCAACCGCGACCCCGGCATCAACCAGCTCCTCGAAGTCTGGAAGAACGAGCGCATGCCCGTGGTCGGCGTCATGGAAGTGCCGCGCGACCGCGTCAGCAAGTACGGCATCATCGACGCCGAGGAGTTCGCGCCCGGACTGTACCGCATCCGCGGCGTGAAGGAGAAGCCCGACATGGAGAGCGCGCCGTCGCGCCTGGCCCTGGTGGGCCGTTACGTGCTGACGCCCGAGGTCTTCAAGCATCTCGAAGGGCTGAATCCCGACCACACCGGCGAGATTCAGCTGACCGACGCCCTGCAGTCCATGGCGCGGGAGAACCGCCTCCTGGCCGTGAAGCTGCGCGGACAGCGCTTCGACGTGGGCGACTGGGTCGACTACCTGACCGCCAACATCTACTTCGCCCTGCAGGACGAGGATCTGCGCTACGATCTCATCGCCCGCCTGCGCGAACTGATCCCGCCCTCCCGCTAGACGCGATCCCGATTCTCACGGGGGAACGGGCCGGTCCGTTCCCCCTCTCTTTTTCGTGGAGCCCATGAGTCAGTACTGTTCCGTCCTCCTCCTCTGCGCCCCCTACAGCGCCCTGACGTATTCCCTGCCCGCGTCCCTGCCGCGGGAAATGTGGCGGGAGGGCGTGCGCGCCATCGTTCCCTTGGGACGGTCGCTGCGGGTGGGGGTGATCGTGGGGATGGACGTGCCCGCACCCGAAGGGTGCGCGTGCCGCGACGTGGTCTGGCCCGTGGACCTGGAACCTTTTTTTTCGGCGGCGTACCTTGATTTCATCCGCGACCTTTCCGTGCGCCAGATGGACGCGCCGGGGCGGATCCTGGCCCGCGTGCTGCCGTCGGCGTTGCG
>DPKT01000098.1 GCA_003542385.1 Desulfomicrobium sp. | reverse complement strand
GCCCCCGCCGCCCATGCTGCCCCCGAGGCGCACGCGGAAGCGGCCGCGACCGAAAAGGAAACCCCGGCTCATGACGACAAGGCCCCGGCAGAAAAACATGCCGAGCCCGCCAAGGCTGAGAAGAAGGCCGAACCGGCCAAGGCCGAGGAACATGCCGCACCCGCCGCCGCGAAGGACGCCGCCCATGGAGAGAAGGCTGCGGCCCACGCCGAGGAAGGGTCATCCGGAGGCGGCTTCGGTTTCTTCTCCTTCATCGTCTTTGTCCTGCTGCTCATCGGGGCGGTCTTCATTCTGGACAAGAAGGTGCTGAACCCGGAAGAAAAGTAAGGAAACAACTCGGCCCGGCCGGGTTTTCCTTTTCAGGGCCGCCGCTATATCACGACATCCACGGACACCAAGCAATGAACGCCTGCGACGAAATCATCAGCCTGACCCAGGACCTGATCCGCATCCCCTCCATGCACTCGCGGCCGGAGGAGATCATGCGCTGCGCGGATTTCGTCGTTCAGTGGTGCGGGCGGCAGGGCATCACGGCACGAAAGATCGTGCACGACGGGACCCCGTCGGTCCTCGTCATGCCCGGCGACCATGCCCGCCTGCTGCTCATGACCCATGTCGACGTGGTGGACGCTCCCGACGGACTTTTTGCGCCGCGCATCGAGGGGGACAGACTCCTCGGGCGCGGCGCCATCGACGACAAGTATGCCGTGGCCCTGTCGCTGGTCCTGTTCCACGACAGGTTGCGGGCCCTGGAACGAAACGGCCGGACCCAGGCCGACATGGCCCTGGGCCTGCTCATCACCGGCGATGAGGAGACGGGCGGGGAAAACGGCGCGGCGCGGGCTCTGGAAGGGATCGGCGCGGACTTCGCCATCGCCCTCGACGGAGGCGGACCGGAACGGATCGTGACCCGCGAGAAGGGCGTCATCGACATCCTGTTGACAGCCACGGGCAAGGCCGCCCACGGCGCCCGGCCGTGGCTCGGCCGCAACGCCATCGACATGCTGCTCGAAGACTACGCGCGCATTCGCGAGCTTTTCGAAGGAGATGACGACGGGGACCACTGGCACCGCACCGTCAACTTCGGAAAAATCCGGGCCGGTGAATCCATCAATCAGGTGCCGCACACGGCCCGGGGCTGGTTCAACATACGCTTCACCGAGGACGACGACCCGCAACGCCTGGTCGAAGCCATTGCGGAACGGGTGCGCAGCAGGGTCGAAGTCCTCTCGACCATCCCGGTCTTCGCCTCGCCGCCCTCTCCCATGACAGACATCCTTCTGGACATCGCCCCCGGCGCGGTCCTGACCCGCGAGCACGGCGCCAGCGACGCCCGTCACCTCATGGACCACGGGATTCCCGGCGCCATATGGGGAGCCGAAGGCTTCGGCACCCAGCATGGCCTTGAGGAATGCGTGTCCATCCCCTCCATCGAGAAACTCCACGACCGGCTCTCGACCCTGTGCGAGCGCCTCGAGTCGGACGGGGGCAGGTAATTTCCTTCGCCACTTGTCCGCAGGGTCTGCATAGGCTAGAAAGGGCATGATCCCAGCCCGAATCCGGAGTCATCCATGAGCCGCCTTCTGCAGATCCTGACCCTCATCCTCCTTTGCCCCGGCATGGCGGCAGCCCAGGAGAAGACCCTGGCCATTGGCGTGGCTTCGGGCTTCCCGCCCTACCAGTTCACGGCCGATGGCCGGCCTGCGGGTTTCGACGTGGATGTGGCCGGGGCCGTGGCGGCCCGTCTCGGGATGGAGGCGCGCTTTGTCCAGGGGGATTGGGACAGCGTGGTCAGCATGCTGCGCATCGGCCGCATCGACATCATCGCGGGCATGGAGGTCAACGAGTTCCGTCTGGCCTATTTCGATTTCACCGCTCCCTACTTCAGGCGTCACGATGCCGTCTTCGTCGCGGCGAACAGCACGGCCTCCGGGGTCGAGGACCTTTTCGGCCGCATCATCACCGGGGACCGGCACTCGTACGTGGAACTTCTCTGGAGGAAGGAGGGCATCCTCTCGCGCATCCGCGTCACCCAGACCAAGACCAAGGAGGAGGCCATGCGCCTCCTGGCCGCAGGGAAGACCGCGGCGGCCATCATGCCCCTCGAGGTGGGCCGATACCTGGCCCGGGAGTCGGGCACGGACGTCAAGGTCCTGACCGTGCCGGACCCGGGGTCCGACGTGGCCATCGCCCTGCGCAAGGACCAGCCCCGCCTGCGGGAGGACCTGGACGCGGCCCTCGCGGACATGCGGACAAGCGGGGAACTGGACGCCCTGGCCCGGAAATGGTTCTCCCCTCCCGCCCCAGGCAGCCCGGCGCGCCCCTGAGCCCCGCCGGAAACCGATCAGCTCTCGCGGGCGTTGATGACCGTTATCTGGTCGTTGAGCGTCCAGAAATCGTAGACATACCCGATCAGGAAGAAGCCGCCCGTCAGCATGTAGAGGATCCCCGTGATCCACTTGCCCATGTACATGCGATGCACCCCGAAAAGCCCCAGAAAGGTCAGCAGTATCCAGGCCAGGGAGTAGTCGATGCGCCCGGGGCGGAAACGCAGGCTGGCGTTACGCACCATGGACGGGATGAGGAAAAGGTCCACGATCCAGCCGATGAAGAGAAGGCCCAGGGTGAAAAAATAGACGGTCCCGGAAATGGGCTTGCCGTAGTAGAAGCGGTGCGCTCCGGTGAACCCGAAGATCCAGAGCAGATACCCCATGAAGGTGCTGTGCGTGTCGATCATCATTCCCTTGGCCATGACTGCCTCCTGTTGGTGTGCGGCCCGGAAGGCCCGTGCGTGTCCGAATTTGCGGGCGAAACGGGGAAATGTCCCGCCCCCATGACCTTGTTGACCTTTTTTGAGCAAAAGGCAATGATCCCGGCACTTCCCACTCACGAGGACATAGCGCGACAATGATCAACTCACAGCGACTGACCGACACGTTTCTCGAACTGGTCCGCATCGACAGCCCCTCATTGCATGAAAAGGCCGTGGCCGACCATCTCTGCGCCCTGCTGGCGGGGCGCGGGTACGACATTCATGTGGACAACGCCGGCACCGCCATCGGCGGGGACACGGGCAACGTCATCGTCCGCGTGCCGGCCACCGGGCCGGGCGAGGCCATCGCCTTCTCGGCCCATATGGACTGCGTTCCGCCCTGCATCGGCGTGGAGCCGGTGCTGACCGACGGCGTCATCCGCGCGGCCGGCAACACAGTCCTGGGCGGCGACGACAAGGCGGGCATCGCCGCCATCCTGGAGGCCCTGTTCCACCTGGAGGAGGAGAAGATCCCGCACCCCGAGCTGTACCTGCTCTTCACCGTCTGCGAGGAGGCGGGCATGTTCGGGGCCAAGAACCTTGACTTCTCGCGCATCAAGGCCCGCGAGGTCGTGGTCCTGGACGCCGGCGGGGACGTGGGCACCATCATCGTCCGCGCGCCGAGCAAGGCCGGCATCAGCGTGACCTTCCACGGCCGAAGCGCTCACGCGGGCATCGAGCCGGAAAAAGGCATCAGCGCCATCCAGCTGGCCGCCCACGCCGTGAGCCACATGCGCCTGCTGCGCATCGACGAGGAGACCGTTGCCAACCTCGGGCGCATCGAAGGCGGCGGACAGACCAACATCGTCCCGGACTGCGTGACCCTCACGGGCGAAGCCAGGTCCCAGACGAACGCCAAGCTCCTGGCCCAGATCGAGCACATGCGCCTGTGCTGCGTCAAAGCCGTGGAGGAGTTCGGCGGCAGCTTCGACTTCAGCCACGAGATCTCCTACCCGGCCATGGATGTCCCGGCCCACAGCATGCTCCTGCACCGCGCCCTGCACGCCTGCAACGACCAGAACCTGACCTGCGCGGTCAAGGGCACCGGCGGCGGCAGCGACGCCAATATCTTCTCCGGGCAGGGCCTGTCCTGCATCAACCTCGGCATCGGCATGAGCCGCGTGCACACCACCGAGGAGTTCGTCCTCGTCGAGGACATGCTCAAGGCCGCGCGGCTGACGGCGGCGCTGATGCAGCGTTAGGAGACCGCGTTTTTGATCGAAGACGATTGCCGATGCGAAGGCGCTCCGCGCCACAACGTGTCATCCCCGCGAAGGCGGGGATCCAGTGTTTTCAGCATACCGAAAAAAGGCATGGATCCCCGCCTTCGCGGGGATGACTTCTCATGATATCTCACGCCGTTTGCAGTATCCTTCCGTTCACAACGCAAACGGGCGACCCTTAGGCCGCCCGTTTTGTTTTTGCGAGATCTGGCGCTTTAGCCTAGCCGATCTTCTTCGCCAGGAGCTGGTTGACCAGGGCCGGGTTGGCCTTGCCCTTGGACTTCTTCATGACCTGGCCGACGAAGAAGCCCGTCAGCTTCCTGTCGCCGCCCCGGTAGCGCTCCACCTCGGCCGGGTTCTCGGCCAGGACCTCGTCCACCAGGCCCTCGATGGCCGAAGTGTCGGATATCTGCACCAGGCCCTTGGCCTTGACGTGGGCTTCCGGGTCGCCGCCCGTCTCGAAAAGCTCCTTGAACACGTTCTTGGCGATGGTGCCGCTGATGACGCCGTCGTCCACCAGCCTGACCAGCCCGGCCAGTTCGGACGGCCGAACCTTGCAGTCCGCCAGGGTCGCGCCGCGGTCGTTCAGCTCGCGCATGACCTCGCCCATGACCCAGTTGGAAATCTTCTTGGGCTCCGCATACGTCTCCAGGGCGGCCTCGAAATAATCGGCCACCTCCTTTTCGGCGGTCAGCACCAGGGCGTCGTACTCGGGCAGGCCCAGGGTCTCCTGGTAGCGGCGGCAGCGGGCAGCGGGCAGCTCGGGAAGCTCTGAACGCCAGGCCTCCATCCGGTCCTCGTCGATGACCAGCGGCAGCAGGTCCGGGTCCGGGAAGTAGCGGTAATCGTGGGCCTCCTCCTTGCCGCGCATGGAGCGGGTCACGCCCTTGACCGTATCGAAGAGGCGCGTCTCCTGGACAATGGTCTCGCCGTCCTCGACCATGTCGATCTGTCGGCCCACCTCGTATTCGATGGCGCGCTGGATGTTGCGGAAGGAATTCATGTTCTTGAGCTCCGTGCGCGTCCCGAACTCCTCCTGCCCCCGCGGCCGGATGGACACGTTGGCGTCGCAGCGGAAGCTCCCCTCCTCCAGGTTGCCGTCGCAGATACCTAAATAAACGAGGATGGCGCGCAGACTCTTCAGGTAGGCCACGGCCTCCTCGGCCGAGCGCATGTCGGGCTCGCTGACGATCTCGATCAGCGGCACGCCGGCGCGGTTCAGGTCCACGTAGGAGGCGTTGTCCGCGGGGGAGTGGATGTTCTTGCCCGCGTCGTTCTCCATGTGGATGCGCGTGATGCCGATGCGCTTCACGCCGCCCTCCGTGTGGATGTCGACGTGTCCGTGCTCGGCCACGGGCAGTTCGAACTGGGAGATCTGGTAGCCCATGGGCAGGTCGGGGTAGAAATAGTTCTTGCGCGCGAACAGGGAGCGGCGGTTGACCGCGCAGTCCACGGCCAGGGCCATCTTCACGGCGTATTCCACGGCCCGGGCGTTGAGCACCGGCAGCATGCCGGGCATGCCCGTGCACACGGGGCAGGTGTTCTCGTTGGGTCCGGCCCCGAACTGGGTCGAGCAGGAACAGAATATCTTGCTGTTGGTCTTGAGCTGGGCATGAACCTCCAGGCCGATGACCACTTCATAGTCGCGCATGGACACTCCTTCGCTTCAGCCGGCGACGGGCTTGGCGGCGTACAGTTCCGGGTTGAGGGCCGGGTCGTTATACATTTTGCACTGGAAATAGACTTTGGGGCTCTTCAGGCCGCCTGCGTACTCGTCCACCACTTCGAGGACGGAGCGGGACAGGTCGTCATGCTGGGCGCGGAGCACGCCGAGCTTCTCCCGGCAGCGTTCGAGGTGCGACGGGTCCACGTCGTCCCGCTCGGTCTGCTCACGCATGTGAAAGATCTTGAGGCTCAGGATGGACAGGCGGTCCAGGGCCGCGCCGAGGGTCTCGGTATTGAAGCGACGACGGTCTTCGGGGATGTCCCGCTGGGCCTCGAAAGCGGACACGGCGCCCACCAGCCAGGCGTCGACCTGCTCCATGAGGTCGTTGCGCTGCTGGTTGAGCCCGTCGATCTCGCGCTTGCAGGCGGTGATGACGCTGTCGTCCACATCCTTGCGCCGGGCGCGGTCTTCGACGTGCCAGAGCAGGAAGTTCTTGAGGTGCTGGCGCAGGACCAGCTCCACCAGGCCGTCGCCGTCCCGCGCCGGGATGTCCGCCGCAGGCTCCTCAAGGTGCCACAGGGCCACATGGTCGAGTTGCGCCGCGATGGCGGAGCGCAGAAGGGCCTTGAGGGCCGAAGGGGTCATGGTCATGGTGCGTCCTGTTTTTTGAGCAGAAGAAAAACGCGGCTGCGGGCCTGCAGGCGGCCGGCCAGAAACTCGGCCCTCTCGCCCGCCCCGCAGAAAAGATCCAGGCGCGATCCCTTGATGGCCCCGCCGCGATCCTGGGCCAGGCCGAGAAAGGCCGTGGGCTCCTCCGTGCCGCCCGGCTGCGGCAACCCGGCCTCCACGGCCAGGATGCTGCCCAGTGGCAGAAAGGCAGAATCTGTAGCCACGCTGACCATCGGCGTCAACGCCCGGCCCATGGCCCCCAGGGGCCCGTCGTCGGCGATGCGGAAAAAGACGTAGCTCGGGTTGGTGTTCAGCAGGTCCGTGACCTCGTCCGGATGCTCGCGCAGGTACTGCCGGATGCGCTGCATGGACATCTCTTCCTTGGGGACGAGCCCGCGGTCGATCATGACCTTGCCCAGGGAAACATATTCGTGCCCGTTCTTCCCGGCGTAGAGGACGTGGCGCACGGATCCGTCGGGCAGCCGCAGCCGCCCGGAGCCCTGCACCTGCAGGAAATAGACGTCGACGATGTCGCGGGTCCAGGCCACGGGCTTCTGCGCACCGGTCAGCGCCCCGCGGGAGTCGATCTCCTCGCGGGTGAAATAGGGCAGGACCCTGCCCCCCTCCACGCGGCAGGTCAGGCTCTGCCCCTTCCAGCGCGGGTGGAACGTCCCGAGGTCCACGGTCTGCAGATTCGCGGGCAGGCCGTGGATGGGGACCGGGAAACGCGGGTCGGGCCCCAGGGAGCCCTCGAACTCCGGCTCGTAGTAGCCCGTCATGAGGGGTTCGGGGTTCACCTCGCGCCAGACGAACTCGCGCTCCAGCAGGCCGGGGTCGTCCCCCAGGCGCGGGAGAGTCTCCAGCATGTGCTCCAGGGAGGCCCCCAGCTCCGCCCACGTGCATTCGGGACCGCCGGGTCCGAAGGCCTGCGCGCCCTGGGGCTTGGTCCGGACATAGTCCAGGGAGCGCCGCAACGCCTGGGCCATGGGCACGGGGTCGGCCGCTGCGGCATTC
>DPKT01000204.1:2385-5000 GCA_003542385.1 Desulfomicrobium sp. | reverse complement strand
CCTTCTGCTTGAGCTTCTTGGGCAGATCGGCACTGTTGCCGATGTAGGTGTTGATGGCGCGGGTCAGGGCCGTCTTGAAGCCCTGCAGGTGGGTGCCGCCTTCGCGGGTGCGGATGTTGTTGGCGAAGGTGTAGACGTTCTCCTTGTACCCGGCCGTGTACTGCAGGGCGAAGTCGATGCTCACGCCCTCCATCTCCCCGGAGCCGCTGACGATGCGGTGGATGCCGTTGTCCAGGTTCTTGTTCTTGACGAAGAGGGGCAGACCGCCGTCGTACTTGTACACGTCGCGGTTCTGGGACTTCTCGTCGAAGAACTCGATCTTGATGCCGGGATTGAGGTAGGCGAGCTCCTCAAAGCGCTTGGCCAGCACGTCGTACTGGAAGTCGAGCTCCTCGAAGATCTCCTCGTCGGGCCGGAAGCGCACCAGGGTGCCGGTCTTGTCGGTCTCGCCGACCACGGCCAGGGGCGCCTGGGGCACGCCGCGCACGTAGCGCTGGTAATGGCGCTGGCCGCCGCGGCTGACCGTGACCTCCAGGTACTCGGACAGGGCGTTGACCACGGACACGCCCACGCCGTGCAGGCCGCCCGACACCTTGTAGGTGTCGTTGTCGAACTTGCCGCCGGCGTGGAGCACGGTCATGACTACTTCCAGAGCCGGCTTCTTCTCCTTGGGGTGCATGTCCACGGGGATGCCGCGGCCGTTGTCGACGATGGACACGGAGTTGTCCATGTGCACGGTGACCTTGATGTGGTCGCAGTACCCGGCCATGGCCTCGTCGATGGAGTTGTCGATGACCTCGTAGACGAGGTGGTGCAGGCCGTTGATGTTAGTCGAGCCGATGTACATGGCCGGCCGCATGCGGACGGCGGACAGGCCTTCGAGGACGGTGATGTTGTCCGCGGTGTATGTCGATGTTTTTGTCATGTTTTGTTCTTGTGTCATGGAGCGTTATTGTCCGGCGGAACTAGAGTTCCTCTTCGCTGTAATACGTGTCTTCGGTGATCTCCACGGGCATGGTGATGATCATGTAGTTGGCGTCGTCCTTGCCCGTGATGCGGCAGGGCTCCGAAGAGCCGACGAAGGAGAAGGTCAGGGAGTCGGACACGAAGTGGCCCAGGATCTCCAGGATGACCTTGGTCGGCAGGGCGATCTTGGCCAGTTCGCCCTGATACTGGCAGCCGATGAGCTCCGTGCCTTCGCCGATGTCCTGGCCCTGGCAGTAGAGGGACAGCTCCTCGGGGCCGAAGGCGAAGAACGTGGCCTTGTTGGCCTCGGTGTTGAAGACGAAGATGCGGTCCAGGGCGTCGGTCAGCTCGTGCCGGTCCACCGTGAGGTTGGAGGCGAAGCGGTCCTTGTACTGGTTGATGAAATTGCGGTAGTCGGCGAACACGTAGGCCTTGAGCGGCAGGCTGAAGGCCTCCTTGCGGTTGCCCGTGCGCAGGAAGAGGCGCTTGTCCGAGAGGCTGATCTCGATCTCGTCGTTGGTCAGCCACTTGCGGATTTCAAGCAGATACTTCTTGGAGATGAGGAAGCCGTCCTGGCCGAGCAGGCCCCGGATGTCGGCGTTGGTGAAGCGCAGCAGGCCGAACTGGTGGCCGTTCAGGCCGCAGATCTCCACGTCGTCGCCTTCCACGGGCGCGAACTTGATGCAGTTCATGCTCGTCAGGTCCTCGTCGTCGGCGATGCAGAAGGCGATGCGGTCGATGATCTCCTTGAAGAAGTCGCCGGACCACAGCACGGCGTTCTCGGCCGGGAACGGGTTGAAATCCTGGAACCAGGAGGACTCGTTGGCCGGCAGCTTGTATTTGCGACGGCCCTGCTCGACGTGCAGGTGCTTGGATGTCGCGTCGAGCTTCATGGTGATCTCGCCGGGAGGCAGGCGGCGCATCAGTTCGCAGAACTTCTTGCCCTGCACGCCGACCAGGCCGCCGTCGCTGATGACGGCAGGATAGACGCCCACGAACTCGATGCTCGAATCCGTGGCCAGGATGGACAGGGTGTCACCCTCGGCCTTGAGCCAGACCGTGCGCAGATAGGCGGCTCCGGTCTTGGACGGGATGATGTTCGAGGCCTTGAGCAGCCCGTCGATGACGTCTTCCTTTCGCACTTTCAAAAACATCGCCGTCTCCTTGTGTCCTGATCAGGCAGGTGATTTTTCGTTCATGGCCAGACATTTTTCGGTCAGGGCCTGTAACATGGATTTTATGTTTTTATCATCTCTCTGTAATTGCTGAATTTTCCGGCAACTATAGAGGACAGTGGAATGATCGCGCCCGCCGAAGGCCCGGCCCAGCTCGGGAAAGGACAGGCCGAGGTGCTTGCGGCAGAGAAACATGGCCACCTGGCGGGCGAAGACGAGCTCGTGCCTGCGCCCGGCCGAGAGGATTTCCCCGGAGGTGAGGTCGAACTGGGCGCAGACCGCGTCGATGATCTGCTCCACGCTGAGGGAGGTCACGGAGCGGTCGTCGAGGTAGTTGAGGATGTTGTCGAACTCCTCGTCGGAAATCTGGTCGTGCACCAGTTCGCGGTACGCCCAGAGCTTGAGCAGGCATCCTTCGAGGTTGCGCAAGTCCGGAAAGCGCTGGGCCAGCAGGAGGATGCGGTCCTTGGGCAG
>DPKT01000204.1:0-2349 GCA_003542385.1 Desulfomicrobium sp. | reverse complement strand
GGAATCTTGAGGGTCACGGTCAGCCCCCACTCAAGCCTTGACTTGAGCTTGGGCGTCAGGAACGCGAGCCCGGCCACCTTGCCGGAACACGCGAAGACCATCTGCTTGCGGTGCAGGTGGAAATGGTCGAACAGCGCCAGCAGCTCCCCCTGCAGATACGGGTAGCGCTCGATCTCCTGCAGGTCGTCCACGGCCAGGAAGTGCATGGACATCAGGAACTTGCGCGCGTCGGGACGGGAGGAAAAGAGTTCGTGCAGGTCGTTGACGCCGGCCACGTGGATCCCGTCCCGGCCGTTCTCGCTCTTGGCGTTGGCGATGGCGCGCAGCAGGAAGGACTTGCCCGAACCGCTCTCGCCGCAGAGCACGAAGGGGTTGTAGGGCGCGTGGCTGCTCTGGGCCACCTCCTGGGCCGAAGCCAGGGGGAAGTAGTTCTTGGTGTTGACCAGAAAGTTGTCGAAAATGAACTCCGACCCGAAGGGCAGATCCTCGGAGGTCGGACGCGCCTCGCGCACGATGCGGGAGCGGCTGCCGTCGCGGCACTCGTAGGCCAGGGCCAGGCCCGTGCCTTTCAGCGCGCTTTCAAACCGCTCCCGGGCGTGGCTCTCGAACCAGTCGGCGAAATACATGTGCGGGAAGCGCACCGTGAGAACGCCGCCTTCCACGCTCATGCCCAGAGACGAGCGCCACCTGCCCAGCTCTTCGGAGGAAAAGGCCCGCTCCAGGGCCGCATCGACCTGATCCCTGCTCAATTCAACTCCCAATTATCTTCGATCCGCCATGGCGGCCGGTTTACTCCGGCGTGCAATTCGGGCACAGTCACGCCCTGCGGACCGGCATCGGCCCGATATCATCTTCGGAGGACAAGCATGAGCGCCCAGCATACAGTCAGAACCATCGCCGAGATCAACGAGAAGATCCGGCAAGGAAAAGCCGTCGTCCTCAACGCCAGCGAAATGACCAGCCTAGTTCGCAAGGAAGGCAAGGTCAAGGCCGCCCGCAAGGTCGATGTCGTCACTACCGGCACCTTCTCCCCCATGTGCTCGTCGGGCCTTCTGTTCAACATCGGCCAGCAGCCCCCGACCATCAAGACCGCCAAGGTCTGGCTCAACGGCGTGCCCTGCTACGCCGGTCTGGCCGCGGTGGACAGCTACGTCGGCGTCACCGAGCCCACCGAAGAGGACCCGCTGAACAAGGTCTACCCCGGACAGTTCAAGTACGGCGGCGGCCACGTCATCGAGGATCTGGTCAAGGGCAAGCGCGTGCACCTCAAGGCCGAGGCCTACGGCACGGACTGCTACCCGCGCAAGGCCATCGAGAAGAAGATCTCCCTGGCCGAGCTGCGCAACGCCATCCTGCTCAACCCCCGCAACTGCTACCAGAACTACAACTGCGCAATCAACCGCACGAGCAAGCTCAAATACACCTACATGGGCCCCCTCAAGTCCAATCTCGGCAATGCCAACTACGCCACAGCCGGAGAGCTGAGCCCGCTGCTGAACGACCCGTATTTCCGGACCATCGGCCTGGGCACGCGCATCTTCCTCGGCGGCGGCATCGGCTACGTCATCGGGGAGGGCACCCAGCACGTGGCCGAGCCCAAGCGGAACGAGCGCGGCGTTCCCATGAGCGCCTCGGGCACCCTCATGGTCAAGGGCGACCTCAAGGGCATGAACGCCCGCTACCTGCGCGGGGTGAGCATCGTCGGCTACGGCTGCTCCCTGGCTGTGGGCATGGGCATCCCCATCCCCATCCTGGACGAGGAGATGGCCTGGTTCACGGGCGTGGCCGACGAGGACATCCACGTGCCCGTGGTCGACTACGGCGAGGACTACCCCAACGGCTACCCGTCCAAATACGGGCACGTCACCTTCGCCGAGCTGAGAAGCGGCATCATCAGCGTGGAGGGCAAGGACGTGCCGACCACGCCCCTGACCAGCTACACCCTGTCCCTGGAGGTGGCCGAGGAGCTCAAGCGCTGGATTCTGGAAGGGCGCTTCCTGCTGACCGAGGCCCAGGAACCCATCCCTTCGAGGTAAGCCATGGCCGAGGCCGTCTATTTCTGGAACCTGCGCGCCTCGCGCAAGGCGCCCTTTGAGGCCAAGGTCAAGCGCATGCTCAAGCTCGCCGGCCTGGGAGCGGAGCTGCGTTCCGGGGATCTGACGGCCGTCAAGCTGCACTTCGGCGAAGGCGGGGGCACGGCCCACATCCGGCCCCTGCAGCTCACGCCCCTGCTGGCCTTCATCCGCAAGTGCGGGGCCAAACCCTTTCTGACGGACACCAACACCCTCTACGTGGGCCAGCGCGGCGAGTCCGTGTCCCACTGCCTGCAGGCCGCGGCCCACGGCTTCG
>DPKT01000300.1 GCA_003542385.1 Desulfomicrobium sp. | reverse complement strand
GGATCTCCGAGGCGTTGCCGCGCACCACCGAGACCTTCGTCTCGGCCAGGATGGTTCTGGCCGCATCCGTGCGCAGCTTCGTCGCGCCGGAGCCCACGGGGTCCAGGACTATGGGTTTGCCGAGCTGCGTTGCCTTTTTTCCGGCCTTGAGCATGGNNTCAGGGTGCCGATGTTCAGCACCAGGGCCCCGGCGAAGGCGGCCATCTCCTCGACCTCGTTCTCGGCGTGGGCCATGACGGGCGACGCGCCGCAGGCCAGCAGGGCGTTGGCCGTGGCGTTCATGACCACGAAGTTGGTGATGTTGTGGACGAGCGGTTTGTCCCGCCTCACGGCGGTCAGGTTCGCGGCGGCTCTGCGGGCCAGGTCGGACATGGGGATACCTCGCACTGCTTGAAGGATGGGAGCGGTGGAGGCGAGGACTGTGAGGGGGCGCCGGGAGACCCGGCGGAAGTCTTGCAATTCCCTTCGCTGGCACGACCCAGATCAGGTTCAACGGGTATCATCTCAGGCTCCTCGCCACCCCTGCAAAAACTGATTCCCGGCTAGGGCAAGCGCGCAGAGGTGTCAAGGGCCAGTTGCGCTACAGCCCCATGCAGCAGTTCCGCCCGGCGGCCTTGGCCTTGTACAGGGCCTCGTCGGCCCGCAGCAGGGTCGCGTCGATGTTCTCGCCGGGGCGGTGCAGGGTGTAGCCGATGCTGATGGTCGGGGCCGGGGTGTCGTCGACGAGAGGGGCTTCGTGAACGTTCCGGCGCAGGCGTTCGGCCACGGCAGGTACGTTCTCCCGCGCGCAGGACGGGAACAGGAGCAGGAATTCCTCGCCGCCCCAGCGCGCGCAGAGGTCGTACTCGCGCAGGGTGAGTTCCAGGGCGCGGGCCACGGCGTGCAGCACACGGTCCCCGGCGGCGTGTCCAAAATCGTCGTTGACGGCCTTGAAATTGTCTATGTCGGCGACCATGACCGCAAAGGTCTGTTCCGGCCTGCGCGCGGCCTGGGCGGCTGCCTCCTCCAGTCGGACGGTCATGTAGCGGCGGTTGGGCAGGCCCGTGAGGGCGTCGTAGTTGGAAGCGTGCTCCAGGCGTTCCTTGAGCTGGTGCAGCATGGTCTGGTACTGGTCGCTGATGCGCACGATCTTCTCCAGCTGCCGCACCTTGCGCTCGTATCTGGTCAGGTAGGCCTGGCTGCGATCACGCTCCGCGGCCTGAAATCGGTCGGCGATGTGGGTCAGCCTGTCCAGCAGGCGCTGCTGGTCGCGATAGCGCTGGAAAAGCTCGGCCAGCGAGTCCTTCCACCCGTCGGGGGGTGTCTGGGCCGAGAGGATGGAGCCGATGCGCTCCTCCAGGCTGTCGTTGCCGGTGCGTTCGGGCATGGTCAGGGCCTCGGGGCGATGGTGAACGGAAAGGCGCAGTCTTCCTTGAATTCCTCGGCCAGTTCGCCGACGCGTTCGTTTTCCGGGTCGTAGCTCCAGTGCACGCTGATCCCGCGTCCCCCCTGGTAGGCCTCCTCCAGCCGGTCGAAGATGTCCATCATGGCCCGGATGCTGCTCGTGTTCAGGTAGACCAGGGCCAGGTCCAGGGACAGGGGCGCGCTGCCGTCCGCCAGGAAGCCCTCGACCCAATCGATGATGGGCTGGAAGAATTCGAAGGGGTTTTCGGGGTAGGAATCTCCGGCCATGGTCAACCGCCCCTCCCGGCTGTTCGTGCGGACCAGGGGGGTGCTGGGGGTCTGGGCAAGGTCTATATCGATCATGTCGTTCTCGTTTTGTGCTGGAGGCGTTGGTTCTAGAGCATGACGCGCAGGCTCAGGAAGCTGCGCCCGGAGTCGATGTCGCGCAATGTGGCCCCCAGCGGGCAGGAGGCCTTGCGCGCCATGTCGATGAGGCCGAGGCCCGCGCTGCCGTTCAGGGCCTCCCTGGGCTGGCGCAGCTGGGTCTTGAAAAGGGCCTTGAGGGCGGAGCGGTCCATGGCCGCCAGCTCCTCCACGCGCCGCACCAGCTCACGTCCGTCCTGCGGGGCCACCACGTTGCCCGCGCTGATGACGTAGCGCCCGTCCTCGCGGGACACGACGATGGCGGCGTTGGCCGCGCCCGGGAGTTCCGGGTGCTGGTCGGCGTAGCGGCGGATGTTCTGGGTCATCTCGATGTAGACCGCGAAGATGTCGGCCACGGCGCTGGGCGCCTCCTGCTGGTGCTGGAGGTAGTCGCGCAGGGCGCGTCCGATCTCCTCGATGAGGGCGGCGTTGATGGGTCCGTTGAAGCAGACCATGATCTGCTTGCGGTCGAAGATTTCCCGCAGGTCGTAGAGGTCCGGGGTGGTCATGAGTCGGTCTCCTTCGAAGTGGCCGGCGTCGCCTGGTCGAAACGGAAGGCCAGGACGGTGATGTCGTCGCGTTGCGGCTTTTCCCCGCGGTAGTCGTTCAGAGCCCCGGTCAGGGCCTCTTCCTGCCTCTCCAGGGGGAGGGCGGCGTTGTCCCGCAGCCAGGACGTGAAGCCGCCGCGGCCGAAGGGCAGGTCCCTGTCGCCGCCGGACTGGTCCAGAATGCCGTCCGTGACGAGATAAAAAACGCAACCCGGCTCCAGGTCAAGGGTCAGTTGCGTGAAGGTTCTCGGTTTGCGGTCNNTTGATCCCGCCCCGATCGCCCCTGAAATTCCTGATTTCCCCGTCGCAGGCCGCGAAGAGGTCGATGTGCGCCCCGGCGAAGCGGACCGTCCGGGAAGCTCTCTCCACGTAACACAGCCCTATGTCCATGGACGTGGCCAGGCGCTCCAGACGCTGCGTGTCGGGCAGCATGTCGCGCACGGCCCTGTCCGCGCGCTCCAGCAGCGCCGCCGGCTGGCC
>DPKT01000269.1 GCA_003542385.1 Desulfomicrobium sp. | reverse complement strand
ATGATCAAGGCCATCAACGACATCGCCTCCAAGTACAAGCTGCAGATCGGCACCTTCGGCCACGCCGGCGACGGCAACCTGCACCCGACCATCCTGACGGACAAGCGCGACAAGGAAGAGTTCCACCGCGTGGAGCTGGCCGTCGACGAGATCTTCGACGTGGCCCTGTCCCTGGGCGGTACCCTGTCCGGCGAGCACGGCATCGGCACGGCCAAGTCCAAGTGGCTGGAGAAGGAGACTTCCAAGGCGACCATCATCTACTCGCGCAGACTGAAGAAGGCGGTTGACCCCAACTACCTGCTCAATCCCGGCAAGATCATCGGAGGCTAGTCATGCACGAAGATCTTCATCAGCTAGCCAAGATGCTGCACGAGCTCGACGACCAGATGGTCGCGTGCATGAAGTGCGGCATGTGTCAGGCGGTCTGCCCGGTATTCTCCGAAACCATGAAGGAGGGCGACGTCGCCCGCGGCAAGATCGCGCTTCTGGAAAACCTGTCCCACGAGATGATCGCGGACGCCGAGGGCGTGCAGGACAAGCTCAACAAGTGCCTGCTCTGCGGCTCCTGCGCGGCCAACTGCCCCAGCGGCGTGAAGGTGCTCGACATCTTCTTCAAGGCCCGCGTCATCGTGAACACGTACATGGGGCTTTCGGCCACCAAGAAGGCCATCTTCCAGGGCCTGCTGACCAAGCCGGCGCTCTTCAACTCCGTGCTGGACGTGGCCTCCAAGTTCCAGGGCGTGTTCACCAAGACGGCCAACGAGGTCATCGGTTCGTCCTGCTCGCGCATCAACGCGCCGGTCATCGGCGAGCGGCACTTCATGCCCCTGGCCAAGAAGCCCCTGCGCAAGCTGGAGCCGGCCCTGAACACCCGCCCCGGAAAGGGCGGCTACCGCGTGGCCTTCTTCCCCGGCTGCGTCATCGACAAGATCTACCCGCAGGTCGGCCAGGCCGTCCTGAAGGCCCTGCGGCACCACGAACTGGGCATCTACATGCCCGCCGGCCAGGCCTGCTGCGGCATCCCGGCCCTGGCCTCGGGCGACAAGGAGTCCTTCGACAAGCTCGTGAAGTGCAACCTCGAGATCTTCGAGAAGGAGAACTTCGACTACCTGCTCACGGCCTGCGCCACCTGCACGGCCACCATCCATGAGCTGTGGCCCATGATGTCCGGCGACAAGACCGAGAGCATGCAGGAGCGCATCGCGGCCCTGGCGGCCAAGACCATGGACGTGAACAAGTTCATGGTCGACGTGCTCAAGGTCGCCGCGCCGGTGCAGGGACACGGGACCAAGGTCACGTACCACGACCCGTGCCACCTCAAGAAGTCCATGAAGGTCTTCGAGCAGCCCCGCGCGCTCCTCAAGAGCAACCCCAAGGTGGAGTTCGTGGAGATGCCCGAGGCCGACCGCTGCTGCGGTTGCGGCGGCAGCTTCAACCTGCAGCACTACGGGCTGTCCAAGGACATCGGCAAGATCAAGCGCGACAACATCGTCGCGTCCGGCGCCCAGGTCGTGGCCACGGGCTGCCCCGCGTGCATGATGCAGATCTCCGACATGCTGTCCCAGCATGGCGACAAGATCGCAGTCAAACACGTTATGGAAATCTACGCGGAAACGTTGTAAACAGATGGCGTCGACGTCGGTCCTGTGCCGGCGTCGGCGCCTTTCCGTCAGTGTTATTTCAACATGCCGAAATCATGAAAAATATTCCTGGCGGAAGTTTTCTCTTTTTTTCGAAATTTTGCAGCTTGTGTAACCAACCAATTTGATTTACCGACCGTGAAACATCACGGGACGGATCACGTCGGAAACCGGACCGGCATTCAAGGGAAGGAATATGGCCAGAAATCTATACATCACGGCGACGGAATCTCGCAGCGGAAAATCAGCCATTGTCCTCGGCGTCATGCAGATGCTCCTGCGTGACATCCGCCGGGTCGGCTTCTTCAGACCCATCATCAACGACGTGCCGGACCGCAAGGACCACGACATCGACCTGGTCCTGTCCCAGTTCTACCTGGGCCTGCAGTATCACGAGACCTACGCCCTGACCATGCGTCAGGCCAAGGAACTGGTCAACGCGGGGCAGCACTCCATCCTGATCGAAAAGATCATCAACAAGTACAAGGAGCTGGAGAGCAAGTGCGACTTCGTCCTGCTTGAGGGCACGGATTTCGAGGGCACGAGCCCCGCCTTCGAGTTCGACATCAACGCCGACATCGCCGCCAACCTCGGCAGCCCGCTCCTGGTCGTGTCCAACGCCTGCCAGAAGACCGAACACGAGATCATCAGCGCCACCAAGCTGGCCGTGGAGTCCTTCGCCGACAAGGCCGTGGACATCCTGGGCGTCATCGTCAACCGCACGGACGTGCCCGACCGCGACGCGCTGCGCATCGCCCTGAAGAAGACCCTGAACAAGCCCGAGACGCTCTTGTACATCATCCCCGAGGTGGCCATCCTCGGCAAGCCCACCGTGGCCGACGTCATGAAGTGGGTCGGGGCCGAAGTCCTCTACGGCCGCGAGAACCTCGGCGCGCAGGTCGACGACATCGTCGTGGCCGCCATGCAGATCGAAAATTTCCTGAACTACATCGAGCGCGGAAGCCTCGTGGTCACCCCCGGCGACCGCTCCGACATCGTCGTCAGCAGCCTTGCCTCCCGGCAGTCGTCGTCCTACCCGGACATCGCCGGCATCCTGCTGACGGGCGGCATCCGCCCCGGCAAGGCCGTGGACCGGCTCATCGACGGCTGGACCGGCGTGCCCGTGCCCGTGCTGCTCGGCAAGGAGGCCACCTTCCAGACGGCCCGGCGCCTCTACAACATGTACGGCAAGATCGAACCCGGCGACCAGAAGAAGATCGCCTCGGCCCTGGGCGTGTTCGAGGAGAACGTGGCCACGGACGAGCTGCGCCAGCGCCTCGACACCCGGAAGTCGACCAAGGTCACGCCGCAGATGTTCGAGTACGGCCTCATCGAGAAGGCCAAGAAGCACCGCCAGCACATCGTCCTGCCCGAGGGCGGCGACGAGCGCATCCTGCGCGCGGCCGACATCCTGCTTCGCCGCGGGGTGGTGGACCTGACCATCCTGGGCGATCCCAAGGCCATCTCCTCCATGACCTCCCAGCTGGGCCTCAATCTGAGCGGCGTGAACATCATCGATCCGGTCGCGTCGCCGGACTACAACGACTACGTGGGCACCTTCATGGAACTGCGCAAGAAGAAGGGCGTGTCCAAGGAAGTGGCCTGCGACTGCATGGTCGACCCGACCTATTACGGCACCATGATGGTCTTCAAGGGCCAGGCCGACGGCATGGTCTCCGGCGCCATCAACACTACGGCCCACACCATCCGCCCGGCCTTCCAGATCATCAAGACCAAGCCCGGCGCGTCCATCGTGTCGAGCGTGTTCCTGATGTGCCTCAAGGACCGCGTCCTGGTCTTCGGCGACTGCGCCGTGAACCCGAACCCGACGGCCCAGCAGCTGGCCGAGATCGCCATCAGCTCGGCCGAAACGGCCCGCATTTTCGGCGTGGACCCGCGCGTGGCCATGCTGTCCTACTCGACCGGTGACTCCGGCGCCGGCGGCGACGTGGATGTGGTCATCGAGGCCACCCGCATCGCCCGCGAAATGGCCCCGAGCCTGCTTCTCGAAGGCCCCCTGCAGTACGACGCGGCCATCGACCCCGAGGTCGGCGCCAAGAAGCTTCCCGGGAGCCAGGTGGCCGGACGGGCCACGGTCTTCATCTTCCCGGACCTGAACACCGGCAACAACACGTACAAGGCGGTCCAGCGCGCCGCCAACGCCGTGGCCATCGGCCCGGTCCTGCAGGGCCTCAACAAGCCCGTCAACGACCTTAGCCGCGGCTGCACCGTCCCCGACATCGTCAACACCGTGGCCATCACGGCCATCCAGGCCCAGGCCGAAAAAGGCTTAATATAACGAGGATACCATGAAGATTTTTGTCATCAATTCCGGGAGCTCCTCCCTCAAATACCAGCTTCTCGACATGGAAAACGGCTCCGTCATGGCCACCGGCCTGGTGGAGCGCATCGGCGAAACCATGGGCAAGGTCAGCCAGAAGAACTGGCCGGGCGAGGCCAGGCAGGCCGAAGTGGAGCGGGAGATGCCGTTCCCCGATCACCGCGCCGCCATGCACACCGTGGTGGACCTGGTCACGGGCAAGGACACGGGCGTCATCGCCTCGTCCGCCGAGATCGACGCCATCGGCCACCGCGTGGTCCAGGGCGGCGAGACGCTGTTCAAGAGCACCCTCATCGACGACGACGTCGTGGCCAAGATCCGTGACAACTGCCACCTCTCGCCCCTGCACAACCCGGCCAACCTGGTCGGCATCGAGGTGGCCCGCGAACTCTTCTCCGGCGTGCCGCAGGT
This sequence comes from Desulfomicrobium sp., assembly GCA_003542385.1. Taxonomy (GTDB): domain Bacteria; phylum Desulfobacterota; class Desulfovibrionia; order Desulfovibrionales; family Desulfomicrobiaceae; genus Desulfomicrobium. The sequence goes on along the minus strand of DPKT01000269.1, from coordinate 2,846 downwards.
GGCCGTGTTCGACACGGAATTCCACCAGACCATGCCGCCCCAGGCCTTCATGTACCCCATCCCGTACGAGCTGTACGAGGAGCTGCGCATCCGCCGTTACGGCTTCCACGGCACCTCGCACCGCTACGTGGCCCAGCAGGCCGCTGCCATGCTCGGCAAGGCCGCGGACGAGGTCAACCTGGTGACCCTGCACCTGGGCAACGGCTGCAGCATGGCCGCCGTGCGCAAGGGCAAGTGCATCGACACGTCCATGGGCCTGACCCCCCTGGCCGGCGTGATGATGGGCACCCGCAGCGGCGACATCGACCCGGCCATCATCCCCTTCCTGATGAAGGAGAAGGGCCTGGACATGGGTCAGATCGACGACATCCTGAACAAGAAGAGCGGCCTCAAGGGCATCTGCGGCATGAACGACATGCGCGACATCCACGCCGCCGCCCATGACGGCGACAAGAAGGCCGCCCTGGCCGTGGACATGTTCGTCTACAGCATCAAGAAATACATCGGCGCCTACTACGCCGTGACCGGCCCCCTCGACGCCCTGGTCTTCACCGCCGGCATCGGCGAGAACGACGACGAGGTCCGTGCCCGCGTCTGCGCCGGCCTCGAACACCTCGGCATCAGCATCGACCCCCAGCGCAACGCCGGACGCAAGAAGACCGCCATCGCGGTCCAGGCCGACGGCAGCAAGGTCGCCATCCTCGTCATCCCCACCAACGAGGAACTGGCCATCGCCAAGGCGACCCTGAGCGTTCTGAAATAGGATAAGAGCCTCCCCCTCCTTACGCCCCTCCGGGAATCCATTTTCCCGGGGGGGCCTTTTTTTCCTGTGCCGCCTTTCCCGACCTTTCGCGCATTGGCCCAAGCCGCCTCAAATCCGTTGTTTTCTCCAGCCCGATGTGCAAGTCTGTCGCCCTGATGAATCCGGCCCGCATGTGAATGGCGCCGGGCATATGGAGGATCGATGAAAAGATTGTTTGTTCTGCTGCTGGTCTTTGCCGCCGGGGCGTACGCCGCTGCCGCGTATCTGCTCGGCGGCCAGGCCCGCGAGCAGTATTTTTCCCTGTTGAAAGAACATGAGCGTTCGGGCCCCGTGTCCCTGACCAACCAGTCCTACGAGCGCGGCTTCTTCGCGTCCCGGGCCGCGACGCTGGTGGAGGTCGCTGTTCCCGGAGCGGAGCAGGGGGGCGGCGATTCCGCGGCGGCGAAAACCGTGCGCTTCACGCTGCGCCATGAACTGCGCCATGGGCCCATGCCGGATCTGTTCGACGGCTTTTCCTTCGATACGGCCCTGGCCACCATGGAGAGCGTCGTAGAACCCGGCGATCCCGGCGACGATGTCGGCAAGCTGTTCGCCGAAATCCCCGAGCTGGCCCAGTCCAGATCCACGCTGCGCGTGGGCTTTTCCGGCGAGATTACGGGGGACCTGACGGTTCCGGCCTTCGAGAGGAACGGCGGGGAAGGGGAGCGGCTGACCTGGGGCGGGCTGACGCTCAACGTCGTCCATGAGCCCATGACCGGCGTTTTGCGGGGCGACTTCACCCTGCCCGGCCTGTCCCTGGCCGCGGACCGGGACCGGGTCGGTCTGGACGGCCTGACAGGCTCCTTCGACCTGGTCGAGGCCCTGCCGTTCGTCTATGTCGGTCGGGTCGACAGCGCTGTAGCGTCCATCAATATGACGCAGCCGGATGCCGAGAGCGTCCTTGTCACGGACCTGCGTCTGTCCTCGGAAAGCAGCTGCGAAGGCAACCTGGCGGGTTTTCTGCAGAAGCTCGACATCGCCAGAGTCGAGTACGGCGGGGGAGCGTTCGGGCCCCTGTCCTGCGACATCGAGGCCAGGAACCTCGACGCCCTGGCCCTGAGTGAATTCCAGTCCCGCCTGCGCCTGCTGGCCGGCGCCGGCGGCGTGGACGCCGACGCCTTCTCCGCGCAGGTCGGGGAACTGTATGTCACCCTCTTCGGCAAGCTCCTGGCCGGCAAGCCCGAGCTGCGCATTTCCCGGCTGCGTCTGGGTACGGCCAGGGGCGATCTCACGGGTTCCCTGCAGGTCAGAAGCGACGCCCCCGCCGGGCAGGCCGCCGTCAACCCGCTGCTCCTGCTGCCCTTTGTCGAGGCCGAGGCCGAGCTGACCGCCGCCGAGGAACTGCTCGTCGGCCTTCTGGGCCTGGACGTGCGCCGGGAGGAGCCCGCAGCTTCGGACGAGGCCGTGGACCTTTTGGCCAGGCAGCGTTTCCGCGATCAGGTCGAGCCGTTGCTGGCACGTGGGTTCCTGACGCGCGACGGCACGAACATCACGGGCCGGGCCTCCCTCAGCCAGGGGCGCCTGACGGTCAACGGGCAGACCATGCCTCTTTTCTGAGGCAACATACCAGCGCCCGCGGCCGGTTGCGAGCGGGGACGGTTCCGGACGGTACTCCGGATAGGGCCTACCCGGCGCGCGAAGAACCGGCACAACATATCGCAACCACAAGCCGGAGATTCCATGTTCCGCTTCGTCCACGCCGCCGACATCCATCTCGACAGCCCCCTGCGGGGCCTCGAATCCTATCCCGACGCCCCGGTGGAGCAGATCCGCGGGGCCGCCAGGCGGGCCTTCGACAACCTGGTCGATCTGGCCATCGACGAGGGGGCGGCCTTCGTCCTCCTGGCCGGCGACCTCTTCGACGGGGACTGGAAGGACTACAACACGGGCCTCTACTTCACCCACCGCATGGGGCGCCTGCGTGAGGCGGGCATCCGCGTCCTCATGGTTTCGGGCAACCACGACGCCGCCAGCCAGCTGACCCGCACTCTGCGCCTGCCGGACAACGTGACCCTCTTCCCGCACCGCAAGGCTGCCACCGTGA
>DPKT01000185.1:782-6145 GCA_003542385.1 Desulfomicrobium sp. | reverse complement strand
GGCCACGATCCTGGCCGCCAGGGCGTGCACGCGCAGGGAGTGGTCGCGCTTGAGCACGATGTGCTCCCGCCGCTCCCCCAGCCGCTCCGCGTACCCGCCCGCCAGCCCCACGAACCGGGAGCGCATGCGCCGCAGCACCTCAGGGATCATCAGATGCCCTGGTAGAACTTGTACAAGTCCTCGTCGATCATGAGGCGGAAACCTTTCTCCGTCTCCTCGAAGCGGATGACCTTGGACGGGTCCAGGGCCACGTCGATGGCATACTCCGCCAGGCGGTTGGCTTCCTTGCGCGCCGTTTCGTCAAGCTCCGCAAACTTTCCCATTTCGATCCACTGTGTCATATACGCCTCCTTGGGCTATTTTCTCCAGAATTCAGGTATGAAAAGAACCAAAACCGTATAAATCTCCAATCGCCCGAGCAACATGCAGAAAATCAGCACCCATTTGCCCAGCAGCGGTATGCGGGCGTAGTTGTCCACGGGGCCGACCTCGCCCAGACCGGGGCCGACGTTGCCGATGCAGGCCACCACGGCGGAGAAGGACGTCAGCACGTCGACGCCCAGGGCCGCCAGGGCCAGAGAGGACAGGACGAACAGGGCGATGAAGAGCACGAAGAAGCCCCAGATGCTCGCCAGCACCTCCTCCTTGACCAGCTTCGGCCCGAACTTGATGGGCAGCACGGCGCGCGGGTGCACCATGCGGAAGAGTTCCCGGTAGGCGTGCTTGAAGAGCAGCATGACCCTCATGCTTTTGATGCCGCCGGCCGTGGAGCCGGCGCAACCGCCCACGAACATGCACAGGAGCAGGATGCCCTGCGGCAGGGGGCCCCACAGCTCGTAGTCCGCGGTGGCGAACCCGGTGGTCGAGATGATGGAGGCCACCTGGAAAACGCCGTAGCGCGCCGCGTCGGCCCAGGATGGATAATTGGTGAACCGGATGGACAGCACCACGAAGAGGGTCAGCGCGGCCGTGAGGACGCCGAAGAACCGGAACTCGGGATCGCGCCAGAGGACCAGGGGACGTCCGCGGAAGAGCTGGAAATGCAGGGCGAAATTGAGCGACGCCGCAAGCATGAAGAACGAGATGACGTAGTCGATGTAGGCCGAGCCGTAGGCCGCCACGGACGCGTTGCGCGTGGAGAAGCCGCCCGTGGCCATGGTCCCGAAGGCATGGCAGACGCTGTCGAAGAGGTCCATGCCGCCGAAGAGGAGCAGGACCACCTGCACCGCGGTCAGCAGCACGTAGACCTTCCACAGGCTCATGGCCGTGTCCTTGATCCGCGGCTGGAGCTTGTCGGCCACGGGCCCGGGCACCTCGGCCTTGTAGAGCTGCATGCCTCCAACACCCAGAAAGGGCAGGATGGCGATGGCCATGACGATGATGCCCATGCCTCCCAGCCAGTGGGTCAGGCTGCGCCACATGAGGAGCCCCTTGGGCAGGACCTCGATGTTGGTCAGGATGGAAGCGCCCGTGGTCGTGAACCCGGACACGGACTCGAAATAGGCGTCCGTGAACGACGGGAAGTCGCCAAGGGCGAAGGGCAGGGCCCCGAAGAAGCCGCATGCGGCCCAACCCAGCGAAACGATGACCATGCCCTCGCGGTGGTTGATGACCATGGGGCCCGGTCGGCGAAACTGGAACATGAGGAAAAAGCCGGTCAGCACCGTCACGCACAGGGACAGGAAAAGCGGGGCCACGGACGAGTCGTCATAGTACCAGCCGCAGGCCAGGGGCACGAGCATGCACAGGCCCACGCAGACGAGGATGAGCCCGGTCACGTGCAGGGCGACGGACCAGCGCATCAGTCTTCCTCCCGGCCCCGGGTCAGCATCCGCTCGACCTCGGGGATGGATTCCGTGAGGCTCAGGATGAACAGCCTGTCACCGCTGCGGATCACGTCGTCACCGGAAGGGATGAGTACGCTGTCGCCGCGCATGATGCACAGCACGAGCACGCCCTTGGGAAAGGAAAGATCTTTCAAGGCGTTGCCTACGAGGCTCGAATCGGGCCCCGCCAGGGCCTCCAGAGCCTCGGCCCCGTCCTTGATGGCCACGGCCGAGAGCACACCGCCCTTGCGCACATGCTTGAAGATGCTGTTCACGGCGGACAGGCGCGGACTGACGATATGCTCCAGACCGATGGCACGCACCAAAGGCATGTACTCGATCTTGTTCAGTCGCGTGATCGCCATCGGGGTGCCCAGCTTCCTGGCCAACAGCGAGGACAGGATGTTGCTTTCCTCGTTGCCGGTCATGGTCACGACCACGTCCATGGCGCCGATGTTCTCCTCCAGCAGCACCTCCTGGTCCGTGCCGTCCCCGACCAGGACCACAGTCCGGTCCAACTCGCCGGCCAGATCGGCGCAACGCTCGGGGCTCTTGTCCAGGAGCTTCACGTGGATGGGCTTTTTCTCCAGGGAGCGGGCCAGCCGCAGGCCGATGTTCCCGCCGCCGATGATCAGCACGCTGCTCTTCCTGCCCGGTCGGTTGCCGAGGAAGGAAAAGACCGGCTGGAGCTGGCTGTCCTCGCAGACGAAATAGACCAGGTCGCCCTGGCGGATCTCGTCGGAGCCCGTCGGTACGATGACCTTGTCGTTGCGCACGATGGCCGCGACGATGAGCGGCATGTCGCCGGCCTTGCGGCGCAGTTCCAGGAGGCGCAGACCGGCCAGGGGGTTGCCCTCGGTGATCCAGGTGCCGGCGAGCTTGATGCGGCCGCCGGCCAGGTCGCTGATGTCCACGGCGCCGGGGGCGCGCAGCATGTGCTCGATGCTGCGCACGACCTCGACCTCGGGATTGATGATGAGGCCGATGCCGATCTCCCGCGACAGCTGCTCCGCATAGGCCGTGTACTCGTCGTTGCGGATGCGGGCCAGCTTGGTCAGGCCGGGAGCGAGCATCTTGGCGAAGGTGCAGGCCATGAGGTTGATCTCGTCGCTGTCCGTCACGGCCAGCAGCATGTCGGCCTTGTCGACGCCGGCCTCGCGCAGCACCAGGGGGCTGCAGCCCGACCCTTCGAGCACCTGCACGTCCATGTGGTCGAGGATGCGCTGCAGCACCGCAGGGTTGCGGTCGATGACCACGACGTCCTTGTTTTCCGACGCCAGGCGCTTGGCGATGTGGAACCCGACCTCTCCCGCGCCGACAATGATGACTCTCAAGCAGATCTCTCCGGTTGTGGTGAGCTAGCGTCCCCGCTCGACGGGCCAGGGGGTGCATTCCCGGGCAGGGGCGAAACCGGCCGCAAATGCCTCCGAAAGGGAGGAAAACCGCACCTGGTTGGCCGTGCCGACCGTGCGCCCCTGCGCACAGGACAGGGCATGGAACCGCCGGGAATTGCGGTTGCCCAGATAGCCGCGCTCCGCGGCAGCGGACCGCAGCAGCGCCGGCCAGAAACCCTTGCCGCGCGTCATGGCCGCAACCTGGGCCTGCAGAAGGCGATGGCCCAGTTCCGCGTCCCCGTCCGAGTGATGTGGATAGACGAAAGCGGCCCCTTGTTCAATCATGGCCAGATTGACCAGCCGCCCGTCATCGAGCCGCGCTAGGCCCACAAGGCGTCCGTAGCGGTCCCGGTCCAGTTCGTCCCTGTCCAGGGCGATGGTCTTCCCGGCCACCAGGGTCGCAAGGGCCTCGGTCGCCTCCAGGCCGTAGTACTGTCCCGGGGTGCCTTTGTGCCCGACCTCGGGCGCGTCGATGCCGCGCAGTCGCAGCCGCTCGCCACCGTCCAGGGCCACCGTGTCTCCATCCAGCACCTTCTCGACCCGCACGCGCCAGTCCCCGGCCAGGACGGTCTGGACCAGAAGGCACAGCACAACGGCCGAGGCCGCAAGGGTCCGCAGCGCGCCAAAAAAGAAGGCAACCGGGAGGGTTGCCTTGGAAATCCGGATCGGGCCTCGATCAGGATTCATAGTAGGAACGCAGCTGCTGGCTGCGCACGGGGTGGCGCAGCTTGCGCAGGGCCTTGGCCTCGATCTGGCGGATGCGCTCGCGCGTGACGTTGAAGAGCTTGCCCACTTCTTCCAGCGTATGGTCGCTCTTCTCGCCGATGCCGAAGCGCTTGCGCAGGACCTGCTCCTCGCGGGGCGTGAGGTCGGAGAGGACCTGGGCGATCTGCTCGGCCAGCTTGGTGTTGACCACCTCGTCGGCCGGGGCCACGGCCTTCTTGTCCTCGATGAAATCGCCCAGGCTCGAATCCTCTTCGTCGCCGATGGGCGTCTCCAGGGAGATGGGCTCCTTGGCGATCTTGAGGACCTTCTTGACCTTCTCCAGCGGGTAGTCCATGCGCTCGGCGATCTCCTCCGGGGAGGGGTCGCGGCCCAGTTCCTGGACCAGGTAGCGCGAGGTGCGCACCAGCTTGTTGATGGTCTCGATCATGTGCACCGGTATGCGGATGGTGCGGGCCTGGTCCGCGATGGCGCGGGTGATGGCCTGGCGGATCCACCACGTGGCGTAGGTCGAGAACTTGTAACCTCGCTGGTACTCGAACTTGTCCACGGCCTTCATGAGGCCGATGTTGCCTTCCTGGATGAGGTCCAGGAACTGCAGGCCGCGGTTTGTGTACTTCTTGGCGATGGACACGACCAGGCGCAGGTTGGCGCGGATGAGCTCCTGCTTGGCGTCCAGGGCGTCGGTGTTGCCCTTGCGGATGCGCCACAGAATCTCCTCCAGCTGCTCCACGTCGTGCATGGCGTTTTCCTGCAGCTTGCCCAGGATCTCGATCTTGCCGTTGACCATTTCCTTGAAGGAGAAGAGCTCCTCCATGGTCATGCCGAGCTGGTCGGCCGCGGCCACGGGGTTGATGGTCCGGGCGTCGAGCTGCTTGAAGATGCCGAAAATCTCGTCCTGGGATTTGCCGAGCGACAGGATGTAGGCCGACAGGTCGCGCTTGCAGTTGTGCATCTGGCGCACGTAGTCGCCCACGGTCTCGATGATGCGGTCGATGAGCGTCTTTTCGAGCTTGATGTCGCGCAGGCACTGCACCACGCCTTCCTTGTAGTCCATGATCTTCTTCTGGACGCCGAAGACGCGCTTATCCAGCGTCGCGCACTCGTCGAGGCGGGTGTAGAGGGGCTTCTTCTTGCGGTAGATGTTCTTCACTTCCTCAAGAAGCTTGATGACGCGCTCGCGCTGGTTCATCTCCTCTTCGGACGGGTCGTCCTCCTCGATGGTCTTGACGACGTCCTTGAGCTTCATGCGGCCCTTCTTCAGGTCCTCGCCGACGCGCACCAGTTCCTCGACGGCCACGGGCACCTCGACCAGGGCGTACATGACCTCGAGTTCGCCGGCCTCGATCTTCTTGGCGATGTAGACCTCGCCGTCGCGGTCCAGGAGGCCCACGGCGCCCATCTCGCGCAGGTACATGCG
>DPKT01000185.1:0-585 GCA_003542385.1 Desulfomicrobium sp. | reverse complement strand
GAAAGCCCTTTTTCTTCCCTTCGGCTATGAGCGCCTGAATCTGCTGCACGTCCTTGATATTGCTCATCCGTACCCCCAAAATTGATGAAAACCATGCACCCGTCGGCAGGAACGCCGCGGGACTTCAGCCCTGCCTTCTGGCCTGAATGAGGGCCAGCAGACGCAGCTCTTCCTGGAAGTCCCCGTCCAGGCGGGCCTTGCGCAGGCCCGCGTTCAGGCTGTCCAGTTCGCGGCGTCGGCCGGTCTGCTGCAAAAATTCCCTGATCTCGTCCCACTCGCCCCGCCCGTCGTCCATGGCGACGTCGGAGCGCATCTGACACTGCACNNTTCTCGCCCTGATCGAGCGTGCTCAAGACCTCATGCGTGTTGGCCCCGTAAATCTTGCTCCAGAAAATCCTGCCGCGCTCCGTGGCCAGGGCCGATCCCATGCCCAGCTCCTGCAGCGGCCCGTGGTACTCGGGAAAGCGCACGGCGAAGGCCAGCAGATCCCGATCCCGCTGCGCCGGCTTGCAGGCTTCAAGCCTGGCCGGGGAACTGCCGCCTGCGGATTTGTCCGCCCCGCCGCCCGGCTCCGGCAGCACCTGC
>DPKT01000213.1 GCA_003542385.1 Desulfomicrobium sp. | reverse complement strand
GTGGCCGGGAGGTCCTGGTCATCGGGCGCAATGCGGCCCCGCTCCTGCCCGGCTCCCCGCGCGACCTGACGAACGCCACGGACCTGCGGGCCACGGCCGCCCTCATCGCCCAGTGCCGCTGCCTGATCACGGGAGACTCGGGCCCCATGCATCTGGCCACCGGCGTAGGCACCCCGGTCGTCGCCCTCTTCGGCCCAACCACCAGGGAATGGGGCTTCTACCCCTCCGGTCCCCGCGACATCGCCCATCAGATCGCCTGCCCCAAGGCGCCCTGCTCCCTGCACGGGCAGGACGCGTGCGATCTCGGCAACGCCTGCATGAAAAGCGTTAAGCCGTCACTTCTCATTGAACTCCTTGATTCTTTGGATTCCGTAAACTAATTTCCCGTTCTTCTTGACGCCGCACCGGAATTTTATTAGTAATAATTATTAAATTTTGACCGAGGTGCCCCATGAAGGAACTTTTGGGTAAAGACATGCGCCTGACCAACCAGCGCAAGATCATCATGGAACAGCTCCAGTCCGTGACATCCCACCCCACGGCTGATGAAATCTACGGCATGGTCCGCGAAAAGATGCCGCGCATCAGTCTCGGCACCGTGTACCGCAACCTCGAAGTGCTGAGTACGCTGGGCCTCGTGCGCAAGCTCGAGAACGCGGCCGGCCAGAAACGCTTCGACGGGGACATGTCTCCCCATCACCATATCCGCTGCCAGGTCTGCGGCAAGGTCGGCGACATCTTCGACGCCCCCGACATTTCCGGAATCGAAGACGAGATCGCCACGGATTTCGAAATCACCGGCGTCAGCCTGGAGTTCTCCGGGATCTGCCCCGAGTGCCGTTCCCATCGCGATCCCGAGCAATAGCCGCTCCTTCGCAGCCAAAGCCAAGCAAACGCAAAATGACTGGAACAGTACGCCGTTCTCTGCTACAGGTCCGGTGTAATCCACCTTTCGAACTTCACGGAGGTAACAAATGGCTGAAAGACTTGAAGTGTACAAATGCGATCTGTGCGGCAATATCGTCGAGGTCATGCACGGCGGCGGCGGGACACTGGTCTGCTGCGGCGAGGACATGAAGCTCATGGTCGAGGGCACCGTGGACGCGGCCCGCGAAAAGCACGTCCCGGTCATCGAGAAGACCGCGACCGGCTACAAGGTCAAGGTCGGCGCGGTGGCCCACCCCATGATCGACACCCACTGGATCGAGTGGATCGAACTCATCGCCGACGGCAAGGTCTACCGCGAGTACCTGAACCCCGGACAGGCCCCCGAGGCCGAGTTCTGCGTGCAGGCCTCCAAGGTCACGGCCAGGGAATACTGCAATCTTCACGGACACTGGAAAACCGAAAACTAGGAGAAACCCGACATGGACAAATACGTTTGCACTCTCTGCGGCTACGTCTACGACCCCGCCATCGGCGACCCTGACAGCGGCGTGGCGCCCGGCACCAAGTTCGAGGACATCCCCGACGACTGGTCCTGCCCGGTCTGCGGGGCTGGAAAGTCCGATTTCGTCAAGGAAAGCTGATCGACGCTTCCTCTCAGCCCAGGCCTTCCTGGGCTGAATTTGTTTGCAGCACAACCATTTCCCCCGCCGACGGCGGGTTAACATATCCATAAAGGAACACCAGCCATGCCTGTCACCGAGATCAAGAAAGACATCTACTGGGTCGGCGTCGTCGACTGGAACATCCACGACTTCCACGGCTATTCCAGATCGCCCCAGGGAACCACGTACAACGCCTATCTGGTCATGGACGAGAAGATCACCCTGTTCGACTCCGTCCCGGCCAAGTTCCAGATGGACCTGTACCACCAGATCCGCTCCATCATCCCCCTGGAGAAGATCGACTATATCGTCTGCAACCACATCGAGCCCGACCACTCCGGGGCCATGCCCTTCCTCGTGGAGAAGATCCAGCCCGAGAAGGTCTTCTGCTCAAAGCTTGGCCACCGCATGCTGCTCGACCATTTCCACCAGCCCGACTGGCCGTACCATCCGGTCCAGACCGGCGACTCCATCAGCCTGGGCAAGCGCACGGTGCAGTTCATGGAAGCGCGGATGCTTCACTGGCCCGACTCCATGTTCTCCTACATCCCCGAGGACAAGCTCCTCATCTCCAACGACGCCTTCGGCCAGAACATCGCCTCCAGCGAACGCTTCGACGACGAGGTCGACCTGGCCATGCTCATGAAGGAGAGCTCCCACTACTACCACAACATCGTCCTGCCGTACTCCCAGCGGGTCACGGCCGTGCTCGACGACGTGGCCAAGATGGGCATCGAGATCGACATGATCGCCCCGGACCACGGCATCATCTGGCGCTCCAACGTGCCGCTCATCCTGCAGGCCTACCGCGAGTACGCCGAGCAGCGGCCCAACGCGAAGGCCGTCATCGTTTACGACACCATGTGGCACTCCACGGAGAAGATGGCCAAGGCCATCGCCGAAGGCATCATGGAGGAAGGCGTGTCCGCCAAGATCATGGCCCTCAAGCAGTACCACCACAGCGACGTCATGGGCGAACTGGCCGATGCCACGGGCATCGTCTGCGGCTCGCCGACGCACAACAACGGCATCATGCCGCTGATGGCGGACTTTTTGACCTACATGAAGGGCCTGCGTCCCGTCGGCCGCGTCGGGGCCGCCTTCGCCTCCTTCGGCTGGAGCGGCGAGTCCCTCAATATCCTGACGGAGTGGCTCAAGTCGGCCAAGGTCGAGGTCGTGGAGCCGGGCGTGAAGGGCAAGAACGTGCCCGACCACGCCAAGCTGGCCGAGTGCAAGGAACTCGGACGTCAGGTGGCCAGGGCCATCAAGGCCAAGGTCGCCGAGGCCGAAGCCTAGGAGACGGGTGTGGCACAGGGCAGGGAACTCAAGCGGCGCATCCACGAACTTCTGGCCGGCGACGGCTGGGAGGACGGGCTGTCCGGACTGGCCGAACTGGGCCAGCAGGCAGTGGCGCCGCTTTTCTCGGCCCTGTGCAGTTCCTCTCCCCTGCTGCGATGGCGGTCAGTGACGGCCTTCGGGCCGGTCATAGCCGCGCTGGCCGCCCGCACGCCGGAAAAGGCGCGGGTGGTCATGCGGCGCTTCATCTGGAGCCTCAACGACGAGTCCGGCGGCATCGGCTGGGGCGCGCCCGAAGCCATGGCCGAGATCATGACCCAGAGCCCCCTCGTGGCCGCCGAGTACCACAACCACGTCCTGGCCTACATTCATGAAGACCACTGCCGCCCCGACTGCTACCTGGAGCACGCCCCCCTGCGCCGCGGGGCGGTCTGGGGAGTGGCCCAGCTGGCCCAGGCCAGGCCGGACCTGGCCGTCGCGGCCGAGCCGGACCT
>DPKT01000206.1 GCA_003542385.1 Desulfomicrobium sp. | reverse complement strand
AAACGTGAACGTCACCGTGGCGTCGATCGTGACCGGTCCGGAGATGCCGATCTCTATGGAGTACGTGATTTCTTCCAGCGGCGCCATCGCATACGGCGTGGTTACGGGCGCCGGCACGACGATGCCTTCGGCGTTGTCCTTGACGACGGATGCCAGCGTTTTGGGCTCGAAAAAAGCGTTCCAGACAGTGACGTCCCGCGTCTCCGCGGACAGCAGCTGGCCGAGGTCCAGCGTGCGTGGTATGACATGAATGCGGTAGTAGTAGTCGTCCAGGTAGCAGGCCGCGACGGCCGCGGACTTGACCATCGGGGACAAGGCCACGGGTACGCGGACGACAGACCCGAGCAGGGTCATCTCCCCGCCGGCGATCAGAGGGTCCCCTAAATATCCGTCCGCCTCCCACCACTGGAACTCGTCCGGCCAGTCCGTGCCGGCGTATCCGGTGGGCAGGTATCCGCCCAGCGAGCATGCGGACAGGGTCGCCGTGGCGAAATCAGCCATTACGCGGCCTCATACTTGATCGCCCAGCCGAAGGTGCCGGTGTGATCCTTGAGGTTGCCCGCATCCGGCTCTGCCGAATTCTTTCGATACCACGGAAAGACCATCCACTGATCCGTGCCGAGCTGGATCAGCTCGCCCGAGGCGTAGTTGGTCACGCGCAGCTGCCGGGCGTTCTGGACTTGAAGCACCTGGCTGGATTTGTAGGATGGCCGCCACTGGAACACCTTGATTGGCAGCAGCACCCCTTCGTTGTTGAAATTATTCGGCTGGGTCAGCAGCAGCGGCACCACCCACCGATTGCCGGGCTGTCCGGTGTCCTGGCTGCCCAGGGCGCCTGCCGTGTACATCCACGGATGATGAAAGTCGCTGGATTCCAGACCGGAATCCATCCAGAAATTGGTTACCAGCTGCCAATCCGCCGTGGTGTTGGTCGTGCGTCCCTTATTCGACCAACCCAGCGCCGGGCAGATGACCCGATCGTACGAGTGGGTTAAACCTAACTGCGTTATTGCCAGACAGACGCCGCCGTCGGGATAATCGGGCGACGACGAGTTGAGGTGCCCCATCGTGGCGGCCATCCAGTTGCCGCCGCCGCCCAGCCCAGGCTGGTCGCTCTGGCCGAACGCCAGCCACTGGTATTTGTCGGAATAGTTCACGACCGCAAAGACCTCGGCGTCGAACACGAATATGTGATACACGACCGGATACGTCACGCTCACCGATTTGACCGGCACGCACATCGTGACATAATACGGGCACCACGCGTCCAGCGAATTCTTGATCCACAGCCGCACGGGTGCAACCCCGGTGACCGTTGCGGAGCTGAATTTGGCCGATATGGGATAGGTTGCGCCGGACGGCGTGTGGCTCAAAACGCTGTCCGTCCAGTCCCAGCCCTCGGCCACGCACGAATTGACGATAGCCGTGATTACAGCCGCAGCGTCTGCCGCGTTTCCGGTATAGTATCCCATTAGTCCAGCCTCATCGCGTAGTAGTCCAAAAATCCCGTGCGCCATACGTCCTGAATAATTACATAGGTTTTGCCGCCGATCGTGACCGTGTTCTCGACCGCGGAGTTGAACCCGGTGATATGGTAGATTCCGTCCAGCGCCCCGAACAGGTTCGCGGACGGCTCGTACAGCTCCACCGGAGTCAAGTGATATTCCCCGCCCGTGTCCCGCATGGCCGCACTCGGACTGGGGGTAATTTGCGTACTGGCCCCGCACGTGATCCAGACATCGCCCCACGGCATCGTGTACGCCTGATACCAGGTGCCCGCGAGCGTTCTCATCTTGAAGTTCGCGCGGTTGCCCTTGAAGGGTATGCTGTGCGAGGTGTCCGACGATCTGGTCGCCGCATGACCGCTGAGCATACCGCCGCAGCAGATCGGGTAGGGGAACTGGCTCGGCCTCGCGTAGGGCAAAAATTTGCCGACATAGCCGCTTTCGTACACCGGCGTATCGACCTTCATGGCAATGGCGATCCGCTGCGAGTTCCAGGTCACCCAGTAGTCGATCCGGTTGTTATTGGCGGGGATGCCGGAAGTAAACGCGTTCGGCTGCGTGTTGTAGGAGTTTTCCGCGACATACCCGGTGCAGGCCATGACGCCGATGTTGTAGTAGTCCGCGTCCGCGTTGTGATATGCGATGAACCCGACAAAGATTTCCTCCGCGCCGGTCAGGCCGCAGCCCTTGAGAATTAATCGATGGTTGCCATCCACTTCGCCCTGCTCGTATCGCAGCACGGTCCACCCCTGGCTGGTGCACGCGACCTCCCAGTAATCGTTCAGCGTGTGGCCGGTGGTCGCGGTAAACGTCACGGTCACGCCGTTTTCCAGCTCCTGGGCCGCCCCGGTGATCGCCACATCCTCGGCCGTCCAGGTCACCCCGCCGTCCTTCGACCACTTGAACGTGTCCACCGTGTCCGCCAGGTCGATCTGGACCCGGTAGGTCCTGTCCACCAGGCCCGTATATGTGCCTCCGGCCGCGCAGTCGTTCAGGCCGGACCCCGTGAACGACGCGGTTCCACGGGTAGTCGCCGTGACCAGGTCCCGGATTTTTTCAACCATGTTCTGGTTCGCCAGGGAAAACGATCCCGACGCGCCGGTTACATATCCTATGTCGTGTCCTGACATTTTAGGCCAATACCTTTCGATTGCGCTGCATGATGTTGACGACCAGCCGCTCCCCGGAGGCCGTGCCCAGGTAGTCCCCGACCACGGACGGGTCCATCACGTTGATGATCCGCAGGCCGCCCTTGGAATCGCCCTGGGCTGATCCGGAATCGCCCGACGCCACCTTCACGCCCAGGTCCCCCGTGCCGGTGCGCGCCAGCGGCAGCACCGCCTCCGGCCCGGCCTCGCCCATCAGGCCCAGGCCGCGCGCCATCGGGAAGATGGTCGGCGCATTCACG
>DPKT01000114.1 GCA_003542385.1 Desulfomicrobium sp. | reverse complement strand
CCCTGTGTCCGGAATGCGCGTCGAAGCTGACGCCGCGTCGGGGTGGGCACTGCCCGTTGTGCGGCACCTGCTACGCCGATCCCGGCTCGCCGGTCTATCGCTGCCTGGTCTGCCGCATGTCCCCGCCGCCCTGGTCCGGGCTGGCCTTCCACGGCCCGTACGACGGGCCCCTCAAGGAGCTGGTGCGCCGGCACAAGTTCGGCCACGAGCACGGCCTGGGCCGTCTGCTGGCCTTCCTGACCCGTCAGGCCTGGGAACTGCGGGGGCTGGGCCGGCCGGACATGATCGTGCCCGTGCCCATGCTGCCGGGCCATGTGCTGCACCGCGGATTCAACCAGAGCGCGGAGCTGGCCCGGATGCTGGGGCGGACCATGTCCCTGCGGCCGCTGACGCACGCCCTGGTCAAGACCCGGGAAACGCGCACACAGTCGAGCCTGGGCCGGGCCGCCCGGCGCGGCAACGTCGCCGGGGCCTTCGCCGCCTCCACGGAAATCCGGGGCCGGCACATCCTCATCGTCGATGACGTGATGACCACCGGGGCCACGATGACGGCCTGCGTCCGCGCCTGTCTGGAGGCCGGAGCCGCGAAGGTGGATGTCTTCGTCCTGGCCAGGGCCCTATGAAGAGTGCTTTTGCCTTCCGTTGGGGACATCCCGACCAGAAGCGCCTGCTGGTCATGCTGGTCTGCATGGTCGCGGGAGCGGTCGCGCTGATGGGCATCGAAGTGTACCGTTTCCTGAGCATCGACGAGCATCAGCAGTTGCTGCGCACCGATCAGCGCCACCTGGAACTGGTGCAGAACCTTCGTTTCGATCTCGGGGCTGCGCGCCTGGTCATTTCCAGGCTGACGGGGGAGGGCGACGCTTCCGATGCCGCGAACCTCTCCGCCGAGGCGGACAGGCGGCTCTTGCGGGCCAAGGGACTTCTGGTCCTCATGCACCAGGGCGGGGAACTGCGCGTGAAAGGGGATGCGGCCGGGGCCGCCCCCCTCGCCCTGTCCAAGCCCATGCCGCCCGAATTCCTGGCTACGGCTTCGCCGCTCGTGCCAATGGTCCAGGGGATTCTGGACGCGAGCACGAAACTGACTGCGGGCTCGGGCAAGGCGGGGACGTACGACCCGGCCGCGGTTGCGCGTGTCGAAAGCCTCTTCCTCCAGGCCGAGGCCACGGCGCAGTCCCTGGCGCAGAGCATTGCCGGGAGCATCTCGGGGCACATAGAAGACCATCAGACGCGGGCCAACCGAGCGCTGGCGGCTCGCATCGCACTGGGAGGCCTGCTGCTGGCGGTCCTGTGCGGGCTGTGCCTGCGCAGCATGGCCGCCGTGGGCGGGCTGCTGGAGGAGCGGGCCCGGGACGCAGAGGCTGTGGTCGAGGCCAATGCCGGCATGGAGCGGATTCTGGAGGCACTGCCCGTGGGCATCGCCATCCTCGGCCAGGACCGCGCCATTCGCCGCGTGAATCTCGCCGCCACCAACCTCCTCGACATCGAGCCCGGCTGGTTCTTCGAGCGGCGCATACCCTGGGACATGTTCTGCGAGGAGTCGGAGGCGTCCGAACACGGCCCCCGGGTCGAGTTCGAGCACGAGGTGCGCATGCATGCCATGCAGGGCAGGACCCTCGACGTCATCAAGAGTTCCATCCCCGTCATCCTCAAGGGCGAGACGCTCATCCTCGAGGTCTTCATGGACGTGACCCAGCGCAAGCAGGCCGAAAATGCCCTGCTGCAGGAGAAGTCCCGCCTGGAGTCCCTTCTGGCCGGCATCGACGAAGGCGTGGCCCTGAGCGACGAGGATGGGGACGTGATCGAGGTCAACGCGAGCATCTGCCGCATCCTCGGCCTGGACAGGCAGCGGCTTCTCGGAACCAAGGTCTGGGACCTTTTTCCCGGGGGACTCCTCAAGGGTGAGCTTGACGAGGGATTGCGCTGCCTCACGCGCGACCCCCGAACCCGTTTGCGCGAGATCCAGCTCGAATCCTTCCGCGACATGGCACTGGTGGTGCGCATGCAGCCCGTGCTGGGCAAGGACACCTTCGGCGGAATGATCGTCAGCGTCATTGAGGTGACGGAGATCGTCGACGCACGGCGCCGGGCCGAGGCGGCCTCCCAAGCCAAGAGCATGTTCCTGGCCAACATGAGCCACGAGATCCGCACGCCCATGAACGCCATCGTCGGCCACGGTGAGCTGCTCTCCCACACCGCCCTGGACCCGGGGCAGGCCGAATGCGTGCAGAGCATCCGGGTCTGCGCCGAAAGCCTGCTGGTCATCATCAACGACATCCTCGACTTCTCCAAGATCGAGGCCGGCATGATGCGCATCGTGCCCGAGGATGTGGATCTCGCGGCCATGCTCGAACGCCTGCGGACCATGTTCGGCGAACAGGCCCACCAGAAGGGCCTGGAACTGCGGCTGGCCACGACGGGACTGCCCGCGTCCGTGCGCACGGACCAGGGGCGGCTCGTGCAGGTCCTGGTCAATCTCGTCGGCAACGCCGTCAAGTTCACCGAGACGGGCAGCGTGGAGATCACGGTCAGCGCCGAACCTGTTCGCGGAGGCCGGGCCAGCGTGCATTTTTTCGTGCGCGACACGGGCATCGGGATTTCCGCCGACCGCCAGAAGGACATCTTCACGTCCTTCGAGCAGGTCGACGGCTCCCTGACGCGGCAGTACGGAGGGACGGGGCTGGGGCTGACCATCGCCAACAATCTGGTCCGCCTGCTCGGAGGCGCCGGCATCTCCGTGCGAAGCCTCCCCGGCCAGGGCAGCACCTTCTCCTTCGTCCTGCCTTTGGACGTCCCCGCCCGCGTCATGCCGCGCGTGCAGGGGCTTCCGCAGGACGTGGCCGGGGAAGGGGCCTACGCCGGCGTCCGCGTACTGGCCGTGGAGGACAACGCATTCAACCGCGGGCTGCTCAGGAAGATGCTCGGCACCCTCGGCGTGACGCGGGTGGCCATGGCCGAGAACGGGCAGGAGGCTGTGGACGCCCTGGCCGGGGGACAGGCCTTCGACATCATTCTTATGGATATCCAGATGCCGGTTTTGGACGGGCTGGACGCCACGCGGGCCATCCGGGCCATGGGGCTGGGGGTGCCGATCATCGCCCTCACGGCCCACGTTCTGGAGTCGGACCAGCAGAAGAGCCGGGAGGCGGGCATGAACGGGCATCTGCCCAAGCCCTACAGCCTGAAGGACCTGCGGGACACGCTGGCGAAGTGGTGCGCGTGACCCTTTTGTCAGATTTCGGTTGACGGCCCCCTGGTTTCGTTTTATGTGCATCCTCCCTCTCGACGGCTGCTCTGCTCCGGGCGGCCTTGTAACGTGATGAAAGTCTTGACGGGGTTCCTCGGAAAAGGTAGCCACGTCGTTCAATATTTTGGAGGTCGCAAGATGTTTGCAATCGTAGAAACTGGCGGAAAGCAGTTCCGTGTTGAAGAAGGCCGCAGCCTGAAGGTCGCCAAGCTTGATGCGCAGGCCGGTTCGGAGATCACTCTGGACAAGATCCTGCTGGTCGGGACCGGCGCTGACGTGAAGATCGGTCAGCCCTTCGTCGACGGCGCTGCCGTGACGTGCGAGGTGGTTGAGCACGGTCGTGACAAGAAGATCATCATTTTCAAGAAGAAACGCCGCAAGGATTATCGTAGAACACAGGGCCACCGTCAGGATTTCACCACCCTGAAGGTGAAGTCCATTCAGGCCTAGTGTCGTCGGGAGGAAAACATGGCTCATAAAAAAGCAGGTGGTAGTTCACGCAACGGACGCGACAGTGCCGGTCAGCGGCTCGGCGTGAAGAAGTTCGGTGGCCAGGCTGTCCTGGCGGGCAACATCCTCGTGCGTCAGCACGGCACCAAGGTCCATCCCGGCGTCAACGTCGGCGTGGGTAAGGATTTTACGCTGTTCGCCCTGATTGACGGGGTCGTGAAATTTGAAAAATACACCCGCAAGAACAAGGTCCGGACCAGGGTCAATATCGTTCCCGCCGTCTAGACATTGTCGCTGCGACGATTTTTCAAGCCGCTTCAAGAGGGTGCTCTTGGGCGGCTTTTTTTGCTGTCCGGGTCGATCCCGGGCCGGGAGATCACATGAGATTCGTTGACGAGGCCAAGATCATCATCCGTTCCGGCAGCGGCGGCCAGGGCTGCGTGTCGTTCCGCCGTGAGAAGTACGTGCCCCGCGGGGGCCCCGACGGAGGCGACGGGGGCAAGGGCGGCGACGTCGTGTTCCGCGCCGTGGGCAATTTGCTGACCCTCTACGACTATCGCCACGCACCCATCCAGGAGGCCGAAAGCGGCCGGCCCGGGTCCGGGCGGTTGTGCTATGGCCGGGCCGGGGTGGACAAGGTCATTGAGGTGCCCGTGGGCACCCAGGTTTACGAGGAGACGGATGACGGCGAAGTCCTCATCGCCGACCTGACCAGGGACGGGCAGGAGATCGTCGTGGCCGAGGGCGGGCGCGGCGGCAAGGGCAACGCCCACTTCAAGTCCTCGACCATGCAGGTGCCGCGCTTCGCCCAGCCCGGTGAGCCGGGCGTGGAGAAGTACATCCGCCTGGAACTCAAGGTCTTTGCCGACGTGGGTCTGCTGGGCCTGCCAAACGCGGGCAAGTCCACGTTTATCTCGCGAATTTCCGCGGCCCGGCCAAAGATCGCGGCCTATCCCTTCACCAC
>DPKT01000356.1 GCA_003542385.1 Desulfomicrobium sp. | reverse complement strand
GCGCGGGCTCCTGCACGGCCGGCGCGGGAGCTTGGGCCTGGCGCGAACGGTAGACGTCGAAAACGTACCAGCCAAGCGCCCCCAGGGCCAGGATGCCGACAATGGCGACCACGCGCACGATGGTGTTCACATGGTCCGCATCGTGGGTCCGGACCTTGATCCTGGGCGCATGGTGCTCGGGGTGGTCCGCTTCCGTTGGCACGGGGTACTCGCGGCTGAAATGCGCGCACAGGTCCTGCGCATCGAGGCCGAGCAGAAGGGCGTAGCTCCGCACGAAGCCCCTGGCGTAGACCGGGTGGGGAAATCTTTCACGGTTGCCCTCTTCCAGGACGGAAATGACCGAGGGAGCGATCTTGGTCCTTTCCTCGACCGCTTCGATGCTCAGCCCTTTTCGCTCCCGTGTCTCGCGCAGCAACGTTCCGATTTCGATCAGATCCATATTCCGCGTCACTCCATCGTGGATTGGGAAAAGGGGCCTAGAGCCGCTTTTCGATCACGGCCTTGGCGCGCAGCCCGGCCATGTATTCCTTGAAACGCTCTTCGAGCTTGGGACGCAGGATGGCCTCGCGCACCTCCTCATCGACGGCGCCCTGCTCCTGACGCGCCTCGTCCTTGCGGTCAAGCAGCTTGAGGATGACCCAGCGCTCCTGAATCAGCTCGGGACGGCTCATGTCGCCAACGGCAAGGTCCCGCAGGGCATGCCTCCAGGGCTCGGCCAGATCGCGCCAGCGCACCCCGGCCATGACGCCGTCATCGGCCTTGGGGCCGACGGAATACCTGTCCACTGCCTCGGCGAACCCGACTTCGCCCGAACCGATCCTGGTCCAGAGCTCCTCGGCCTGGGCCGAGTCCATTACGGCCAGGATCTGCAGGTCCACGGTGCGTTCCGTGGACAGTTCGGCGCTGTTGCGCTCCTTGTAGGCGTCGATCTCTTCCTGCGTGACCACCACCTTGCGCCTGACCATGTAGTTGATGATCTGGTGCTTGACGATGTCCTGACGGCTGCGCTCCTTGAATTGCTCCACCGTCAGCCCCTGCAGGCGCAGGGAGCGCTGGAAGTCGTCCTCGGTCATGCGGTGCCGGGCCTTGAACTGCCGCATCTCGTTCTCGACCTCCGAGTCGGAGACCTCGACCTTGAGCCTGGCCGCCTCCTGGCGCACGATGATGTCGTCGATCATGCCGTCGAGCACCTGCGGGGCGATCTTGGCGGCCTCCTCGGCCGGCGGCGTCTGGCCGGCGATGAGGCGGATCTGCTGCTGCAGGTCGACGTAGGTGATGATCTCGCCGTTGACCACGGCGACGATGCGGTCCAGAACCTGCGCGCCCTGCGCCTGGCCCATGGCTGCGAGCAGAAGAGACATGACCAGAAGAACACGGAAACACGATTTTTTGATCATCGGAAGTTCTTATCCTTTGAATATGTCGCTGAAAGGGGGATCTTCGACGTGCGCGAACGGCCGAAACTACGCCTTGCAAAGAGCGCGGGGCCAGGACGCGCGAACGTCAAACGCGTTCACGGTACTAACCTTGAGCGCAGGCCGAGTCCAGTTCAATCTTGTCCCGCCTCCGCGGCGCCGGCCCGCACCCTGTCCCGCAGGCCAAGGAGCATGTCCTTGAGGGTCTGCATGGCCGCCGTGACGGTAACGTGCCCCGGCATGCGCAGTTCCAGCTTGGCCGGCGGAAGGATTCTCGCCGCCGCGGCGTTCTCCCCCACCCAGGCCATGAGGCGGACCGGGTCGAGGTTGTGGCGCGTCTCGTCCCAGTGCACCAGCGCCCGATCCTCGAAGAGGTCCATGCGCACCGCTCCCAGCCTGCGCGCGTCGATCTTGATCATGAGCACGGCCACGAAGGTCTTCAGGGCGTCGGGCAGGGAGCCGAAGCGGTCGCGCATGTCGTCCACGATCTCGGCGATCTCCCCCTCGTCGCGGCAGGACGACAGGGCCTTGTAATAGTGCAGGCGCTCCTTGGGGTCCGACACGTACTCCTCGGGGATGAGGGCCTGGAAGCCGAGGTTGAGCTCCGGCTCGATCTCGGTCTCGACCTTGCCGCCCCTGAGTCGCGTGACCTCCTCCTCGAGCATTTCGAGGAACAGGTCCAGGCCGACCTTACCGATGGTGCCGGACTGGGCCTCGCCGAGGATGTTGCCGGCCCCGCGCAGGCGCAGGTCCTCCATGGCCACCTTGAAGCCGGCGCCCAGGTAGTCCATGTCGAGGATGATCTTCAGGCGCTTGCGCGACGTCTCCTGCAGGCGGTCCAGATCGGGGATGATGAAATAGGCGTAGGCCTGCTCGCTGGAGCGTCCCACCCGGCCGCGCAGCTGGTAGAGCTGGCCCAGGCCGAAGAGCTGGGCCTGGTCGACGATGAGTGTGTTGGCCCGCGGGAAGTCCAGGCCCGACTCGACGATGGCCGTGCAGACCAGGACGTCCAGTTCTCCGTGCCAGAACTTGTGCATGGTCTCCTCGAGGTCGTGGGCCTTCATCTGGCCGTGGCCCATGCCGACCCGCGCCCCGGGCACCAGCCCGGACACGAACTCCGCCACCCGCTCCAGGCCCTGCACGCGGTTGTAGACCCAGAAGACCTGCCCGCCGCGGGCCAGCTCGCGCTCCAGGATGGCCCGCAACTGCTCGGGGTCGCGCTCCATGAGCGAGGTCTCGACGGGCTTGCGGTCCCGCGGAGGGGTCTCGATGACGCTTAAGCCCCGGATGCCCGACAGGGACAGCTGCAGGGTGCGCGGGATGGGCGTGGCCGTCAGGGTCAGCACGTCGATGGTCGAGCGCATCTTCTTCAGGCGCTCCTTGTGCTTGACGCCGAAGCGCTGTTCCTCGTCGAGGATCATGAGCGCCAGGTTGGCGAACTCCACGTCCTTGGAAAGCATGCGGTGGGTGCCGATGAGCACGTCCACCTGGCCGCGCCTGGCGGCTTCGAGGACCCGCTTCTGCCCCGCCGCCGGAACGAAGCGGCTCAACAGGCCCACGTTGATGGAGAAAGGTTCCATGCGCTGGCGGAAGGTCTGGTAGTGCTGCTCGGCCAGGACCGTGGTCGGGCACAGCAGGGCCACCTGCTTGCCGTCCAGGACGGCGCGGAAGGCCGCGCGCAGGGCCACCTCGGTCTTGCCGAAGCCCACGTCGCCGCAGACCAGGCGGTCCATGGGCTCGGCCTTCTCCATGTCGGCCAGCACGTCGGCGATGGCCTTCTCCTGGTCGCGCGTCTCCTCGAAGCCGAAACTGGCCTCGAACTCCCAGTACAGCTCCGAGACGGGCTTGTAGCGGTAGCCCTTGGCGATCTTGCGGAAGGCGTACATCTCCACCAGGTCGCGGGCGATTTTGGCGATGGACTGCCGCGTGCGCTCACGGGCCTTGGACCAGGCCGTGCCGCCCAGGCGGTCCAGGGCAGGGGCCGCGCCGTCGGGCCCCTTGTAGCGCTGGACCTGGCCGAGACGGTCCACGGGCAGGTAGAGGCGGTCCTCGCCGTCGTACTGCAGCAGGAGGTAGTCGTTGGCCACGTCGCCGAACTTGATGCGCTGCAGGCCGCCGAAACGGCACAGGCCGTAGTCGCGGTGCACAAGCAGGTCGCCCTGCTCCAACTCGTCGAAGGCGTCGAGCCCCTTGAAGGCCTTGCTGGCGGCGCGCTGGGCCTTGGGCGCCCCGGGCTGGAGCACGGACTCGGGCAGAAGCTGCATCCCGGCCCAGGGCAGGCGCATGCCGTGGCCCAGGGAACCCACCAGGGCGAAGATGCCCGACTCGCCGGGGGCGTAGGCCGTCTTGAAGACCTGGTCGTCCTGGGCCGCGAGCTGCATGAACTTGCGGCGGGACTGCTCGGAGTGGAAGCACAGCAGGGTCTGTCGCCAGTCGCGCCGCCAGGAGCCGAGTTCCTGCATCAGGGCCCGCCAGGGGCGGTTGCGGCTCTCGGGGGTCCAGAACAGGTCCTCGAAGGAGTTGACAGCCTCCTCGGCCAGGTCCGTGCCCTCCTCCCTGACGCCCATGACCAGGCTCTCGCACAGGATCTGCCGGCCCTGCTCCCAGATCCGGCGCACGTCGCCGGGGGTCTGGATCAGGCCGTGCCGGGGCCACAGGCGCTCGTCGTCGCGGAAATGGTTCTGCCAGGCCCAGCTCGTCTCCTCCAACTTGGTGCGCAGGTCCTGGGCCTCGGCCATGAGGAAGACGCACCCCTCGGGCAGCCAGGACTCCAGGCCCACGGTGTCCGGGTAGTACATGCTCGGCGGCAGGTGCGGGTGGGGCTGCAGCAGCTCCTTCTCAAGGTCGGCCCGCGTGCCCTTGGATATCTCGCCCAGGCGCATCCAGCCGTCGAACATGCCCCGCGCCGCCTCCCGGTAGGTCTCCGCCCCGATGCACCCGGCGACGGGCAGGACCACGGCGGATTTAAGCTCGGCCCGGGAGCGCTGGGACATGGGCTCGAAAAGGCGTATGCGCTCCAGGGCGTCGCCGAAGAACTCCAGGCGCAGGGGGTGCTCGTGGCCCGGGCAGAAGATGTCCATGATGTCGCCGCGCAGGGAAGCCTCGCCCATGGCCGTGACCATGGACACCCGTGTGTACCCCCAGTTGACCAGGGTTTCGAGGAGATCGTCCTGGTCGATCTCGTCCCCTTCCGCCACGGAAAGGTGCTCACGCTGCAGCAGGTCCGGATGGGGCCATTTCTGGATCAGATTCTCCAGAGGCAGGAGAACGCCCCTGCCCTTGCCCTTGTGGGCCAGGGCGAAGAGGGCGCGCCAGCGGTCGGGCCAGGGTGAACGGCGCGGGTCCTCGACGTTGTAGTGCGGAAAGCGCAGCCAGCGACGCTCCCAGAAATTCCGTTCCTGATCGCCGGGCGACATGAGGCGCGCCAGGGAGGCGTACAGGGGCATGTCCGCGCTTGGCGGCAGAACCAGCACGACGTTCTGGCCGCGTTCCATGAAGGCGTGGGCCAGATACATCTTGGCCGCGGGGCCGCTCTTGAAAATCCGCTGCTGGCGGTCGGCGCCGGAGACGAGCTTCTGCAGGGCTGGGGGAATGAACACGCGGTACCGGTCACGGGTTGGAGGAACGGGGAAAGGCCGCCCCCCATCGGGAGGCGGCTTGCACATCGGATTTCGGCGACTCGCGGCCGGGCAGCGCCCAACCTGCGACACGACTACGTTGCCCAAAAGACGGCTCAGGTCAAGCTCGCACGGGGAAATATCCCGCGACGAACGCCCTGTCTCCTCCAACGCCGGGACAGGATTGCGCGGACCCGTCCTGCTCTTCGTCACGCCTCTGGACATCCTGAAAAAGGATGTGGACAGCCTAGGTAGGTACGGGTAAGGAACAAGGCTTGCGGCGCCCGTAACCCTGTCCAAGGAGCATACTCGATGGCACGATTCCTTCCCAATGAGGATCCCTTCACCCTGGAAGACCAGCTCAAGATCCTCGGCAACGACGAATTGCTCGATTTTTGGGAAGAAAGCCAGATGCTCGACAAGTACCTCGAAACCCCCGAACACGAGTGCCCGCCCTCGGCCCACTACGAAAACGCCATCCTGAACGAACTCAGGCTGCGCCACTCCATGGGACGCATCTAACATCAATAGCGAAGGCTCCCCACTGGGAGCCTTTTTCGTATCTGCCCCCAGGGGGCAAAGAAAAAGGCCGGAAAATCCGGCCTTTGTCGTCTGGAGCGGGAAACGGGATTTGAACCCGCGACTTCAACCTTGGCAAGGTTGCACTCTACCACTGAGTTACTCCCGCAGTCTTGGAGGCGGCATCCAGATTTGAACTGGAGAATGGAGGTTTTGCAGACCTCTGCCTTACCACTTGGCTATGCCGCCGTACAACAAATGGAGCGGAAGACGGGATTTGAACCCGCGACCCCAACCTTGGCAAGGTTGTGCTCTACCCCTGAGCTACTTCCGCATCCCTTTTCAAAAGTGCGAATATGG